>JAISNL010000177.1 GCA_031276235.1 Prevotellaceae bacterium
GGTTATATTGCCGAAGTTATTTTTCCCGATGGACTTTTTACAACTTACCGCAAACAACTGAACCTTATCCAGCAAATGGACGGACAGGCTGAAATCATCACCAAAGACATGCGCCTGACCGAACAGTTCATACAGCCGATAAAAGCGCTGTTTGATAAAAGATAAAAACACAGTCAAAACGCAGATAAAATATTACTACTGTCCTGTAAAAAAATAAAAAGCGGGGCGTTTTGAATTGATTATATAATTTCTAAAAACTAATTGCACAAATAGTTTTAAGAGTTGGATTTGGTTTAAGTATGTTGAAAAACAACCTCAAAAACTTACCAATTCGTTCATATAAAGATGAAATATACCGATTGTGTGTAATTATTTTTTCTCATATACCACCAAACTCGTTCAACATAGTTTAAATCAGGCGAATAAGGAGAAAAATAGCGTATTGTCAAGTTACGATGTATATCCAAAAATCCTTTCAGTTTTTTTGCGTGATGAAAACGAATGTATATCGAAACATATTATTACAAAACTGGTACTTGGGCGAATAATTATTCCTGATGGTTTATGACATTATCATGTTTTGCAAGTATGAAATAAAAAAAGCTTGCAAAAATTTTTCACAAGCCTGATTTTGAGGTACCAAGCAGATTCGAACTGCTGTACGCGGTTTTGCAGACCGCTGCCTGACCACTCGGCCATGGTACCAAACGGAGCGCAAAGGTATGAAAAATTTTTATAACAAAACATTATTATATATAAATGATATGTTTTTAACATTATTAAAACGCATAATTACAATATAATCAATGATATTATTGCTTATGTGAAATGGATTTTATAATGCAAATATTAGGAAATTGGCATCAATTCTGAATATTTAATATAAATTTGCAACTTATCTGTTTTTTATGATTTACAAAATAAAAGCCATAATTCTGCATACAATAAAACATACCGACAACAGTCTGATTGTGTATGCCTACACCGATAAGTTTGGGAAACAAACTTATATTGTAAATCGTTCGCAATCATCCAAAAGCAAAAACAGAATAACACTCTTTCAGCCATTGTTTTTGCTTGATATCGAAGCGTATAACAAACAAAAGGCAAATATACAGCGCATAAAAGAATACAAACTTGCAGAACCTTTACATACAATTCCTTTTGACATAAAAAAATCGGCTGTTGCGATGTTCATCGCCGAAACGCTTTACAAAATAATTCGCGAGGAAGAACCTAATGAAAAAATGTTCGATTTTATTTATAATTCCGTTTTGATATTCGATAAAATCAATAAAGGCGCTGAAAATTTTCATCTTCATTTTCTTGCCAATTTGTCGAAATTTATAGGTTTTTATCCGAACAATATTTGCGATGCAAGCGGATTTTTTGATATTAAAAGTGGAAATATAACACCTTTATTACCTGCCCATTCATTGTATTTCGATGCTCAAAATACACAAATATTGCAACAGATGCTCAAAATACAGGTAAGCAATATACATAAAATAGAATTAAATCATACGCAGCGCAAAAATTTTTTGCAAGTTATTCTTGATTTTTATAATTATCACTTCGACAAATTGAGTCCCATAAATTCATTAAAAGTTTTTATAGAATTATTTAGTCGTTCCTGACTCGCAAATTTCAGTCGGCATGAAGGAATGAAAATCACATGTAATTTGCATAATCTCAGCAAAGTTTATAATTTTGTACATAAATCCACAATTATGAAACTGTATCGTATTGTTATATTCTTCTCTGTTTTGCTGTTTGTTAATGCTGTAAATGCACAGCATTTGAGCGACAGCGCTCAAGTCTCATTGCTTACATGCGGCGCGGGAAATCAACTGTATTCAACGTTCGGACATAGCGCAATACGCATTTGCGATACCGAAAATAATATTGATATAGTTTTTAATTACGGAACTTTTGATTTTTCAACCAAAAACTTTTATTTTAAATTTTCGCACGGTACATTGATGTATATGCTTTCGGTTAACAGTTTTCGCGATTTTTTACAGAGCTACAAGTATGAAAACCGTAGTGTTTACGAACAAAAATTAAATCTTGTACACCATGAAAAAGAAAAACTTTTTTTGTTATTGATTGAAAATTCCAAACCTCAAAATCGCAATTACCGCTATGATTTTTTCAAAGATAACTGTTCCACGCGCATACGTGATATTTTGCAAAAAACAACAGGCGAAAATCTGAAATTTTCCAATCAAAATACAAAAGGCAACAAAACATTCAGACAACTTATTTATCCGTATCTCGAAAAAATGCAATGGAGCAAATTCGGAATAGATATTTTGCTCGGAATGCCCACAGATGCTTGTGCAACCAATGCCGATTACATGTTTCTTCCCTGCGAATTACTAAAAAATGTTGATACAGCAACAATCAACGGAACGAAATTTGCCTCGCCGATAGAAATTCTTTATCAAAGCCACGAAGTTTCGTCATCAAATCCACTGTCTCCCAATCAGATATTTTTTACTTTTATGGCGCTAAGCATCCTGTTAAGTATTTGGGAATTGTACATGCGATTAAAAAACAGAAAAATCAACATGAAAATATTTGACAGAATATTTTTTGCAAGCATGGCGCTTTTATCTGTTATAATTTTATTGATGTGGATATTTTCACTGCATTATCCCGTACGCAACAATTTGAATATCCTTTGGCTCAATCCACTATATTTATACATATTTATTAAACTCGAAAAAAGCAATTTTTATATAATTTTGATTTGTATTATCTGCAATATGACTGTATTATGCGGACAATATTTTATTCCTCAACATTTTAATACGGCATTTTTTGCAATCATTACAGCAGCAACCGTACGCTTGATAATGATGACTGCAAAAAATCTTAAAATATAACCCGATATTATTTTGCCATTAATGCCGCAAGAGCTATTGAATATGCTTTGGTTTGAGCGCTGTCGCCTCGAGACGAAAGTACGCAGGGAACTTTTGCGCCTGCAACAACAGCGGCAAGTTCTGCATTGGCAAATTTTGTGGATGTTTTGTAAAAGGCGTTTCCTGTTTCTATGTTAGGCCAAATAAGGCAATCGGCATCTCCTGCTACTTCTCCTGTAACTTTTTTGATTGCTACGCTTTCTTTGTCGATGGCAACGTCCAAACCGAGCGGACCATCTATTGCTGCATTTTTGATTTGATTTCTGTCGCCCATTTTTGCAATAATTGCAGCATCAATGCAGGCTTGCATTCCGGGCATCATTTGTTCGGTAGCGGCAACAATGGCTACTTTGGGTCGTTCAATTCCCAAAGTTCGCGCAACGTCGATACAATAATTTGTAATTGCGATTTTCTGGTTCAAATCTGGGGCAGGAATTACGGCAACATCGCCTGTTATCAGAAGTTTTTTGTATGCAGGAATTTCAAATACCGAAATGTGCGACAATATTGCTTTTCCTCCGGGCATTAAACCGTTTTCCTTATTCAGAATAGCACGCATGTATTTGTCGGTTGAGCATAATCCTTTCATCAGAATATCTCCTTTACCTTGATTTATCAGGCTTACGGCAAGGGCTGCTGCTTTGGTTTCGTCGCTTTCGTGTACAAGCGTGTATTTGTTCACGTCTATATTTTCGGCGGCGCATACTTTTTTAATTGTTTCTACATCTCCCACCAGCGTAGCATTAATTATTCCCGCATCAACGGCAATGCTTGTTGCTTCAATTGTGTGCGCATCGTTTGCATAGGCGGCTACAAGCGTTTTTTTGCCTTTGGCTTTTACCGCATCGTTTATTTGTGCAAGTTTTGTTATCATGATAATTTTAATTTTATTTATTTTGTTAATTTCATTGTATCTGTCGCTATTACCAGTTCTTCGTCCGTTGATGCTACAACTGCCTTTACTTTTGAATCGGGTTTTGTGATAATTTCAAAATCAACCCCGCGCAGCATATAATTTTTTTGACTGTCGAAATCAACTCCGAGATATTCGAGTTTTTTTAATATTTTTTCGCGAACATTAAAATCATTTTCTCCTATTCCACCTGTAAACACAATGATATCAACTCCGTTCATTGCGGCTGCATAAGCGCCTATGTATTTCAAAACTCTGTACACAAACATGTCGAGAGCAAGTTGTGCATGTTTGTTTCCGTTGTCGGCGGCATTCCACAAGTCGCGCATGTCTGACGAAACTTCCGATATTCCAAACAGTCCGCTTTCCTTGTTCAGCAGATTGTTGACTTTTTCAACATCTAAATGTTTAGATTGCAAAAGATAAAAAATTATTCCTGCATCAATATCTCCGCAGCGAGTTCCCATCATTAATCCTTCAAGAGGCGTAAATCCCATTGTGGTATCAACGGATTTGCCGTTCTCTACGGCGGTTATTGACGAACCGTTGCCCAGATGACAGGTTATTATTTTCGTATTTTTGATATCGCTGCCAAGTTTTTTGCATGTTTTGTGCGCTACAAACTGGTGGCTCATTCCGTGAAATCCGTAGCGGCGTATTTTTTGCTTTGAATAGCAATCATACGGTAATGCGTATAAAAACGCATGAGGCTGCATTGTTTGATGAAACGATGTATCAAAACATGCAACCTGCGGCACATTTGGCAAAATTTGCCTGATGGCTCTTATTCCGTTAAGATTTGCGGGATTGTGCAAAGGCGCAAGTTCTATGTATTCTTCAATTTTCTGTTCTACGGTTTCGTCAATCAACATGCTTGCCGTAAAATGTTCGCCGCCGTGAACTACGCGATGTCCAACAGCCAAAATTTCGTCAAGGCTTTGCATTATTCCATGCTCGACAGATACGAGCAATGCAAGAATTTTGTTTATACCGGTAACATGATTTTGTACATGTTCGTTTAATTCTACAGTTTCTTTTCCTGCAGGTTTATGAACGATTTTACCTGTCTGCAAACCTATGCGTTCAACAATGCCTTTTGCTAAAATGTGATTGTTACTGTCTGCGTCAATCATATCAAAAACCTGATATTTGATAGAGGAACTTCCGCAGTTTAATACTAAAATTTTCATCCGAAATAAAGTTTATTATTTGATTAATATGCGGCAAATGTAAATAAAAAATCCTAAATTGTACACATCAATACAAATTAATGTAAGTACAAATTTACGATTCGATAATTTAATTTGAAAATTTAGAATCTGTTATTGCAATCAGGCAAACTTATGCTGAAGATGTAAATGGATTTTTTTGCAGCGATTATTTCACATCCAAAATAATATCGTTAAGTGCGCGTTTGGGAACATGGTGAACAGCATTATCATCGCGAAAATATTTTATGTTGTTGTCTTTAACATCTGTTATTACAACATTTTCTTTAGGTTTGCCGAGCGCTATTACAAGAACTGTTTCGTACATATCGGCAAGATTGAGAACTTCGGCGAGTTGCTGACGTTTTATCGAAGCTATGATACAGCCGCCCAAACCTTTTTCAACCGCGCCGAGCAGAATGCTTTGCGCAATAATTCCTTCGTCGTGTTCGGTTTTGCCTTGCGCAATGCTTTTATCTACAGCAACTACAATATACGCCGCCGGTCGTTCGCCTTCAACAGGTCCCGTCCAATCTTTCAAATATCCTGCCCATGCAAGCGTTGCAAATATTTGCTCATTGATTGTTCTGTTATTGGATATAATATACTTCAGCGGCTGCAAATTTCGTGCAGATGGTGATAATCTTGCCAAATCAACAAGCGATTTTAATGTCTGTATATCAATGGTTACTTGTTCGTAAAAACGGCGATAGCTGCGATTTTTACATATTAATTCTTTTATCATAATATTTTATTTTTTGCGAATGTATGAAAAAATACAATATAAACGACATTTCCCGATAAAATTCATGATACCGGTAATATTGCAGTCGTGTGAAAAAGAAATGACTCAAACGAAAACCATTATATTCGTGCATTAAACTGTACGAGTGAATAATTTTCAACCGTCGAACCGTTTTTCAATTACATTCCAGTCAAGGATATTCCAAAAATTATAAATGTAATCGGCTTTGCGACATGGATAATCCAAATAATAAGCATGTTCCCAGACATCGCACATCAACAGAGGTTTATTATTTTTTGTAAGAGGATTTCCTGCATTCGGTTCTTTGGTAATTATCAATGTTCCATCTTCTGTTTGCGACAGCCATGCGCTTCCCGAACCCCAAAGCGAAATTACGGCTTTATCAAATATATGTTTAAATTCTTCCAGCGAACCAAACGATTTGTTTATTGCCGAAAGCAAATTGCCTTCGGGCATCGTTTTGGGAGTCGGAAATAATTGTTCAAAATAAAATGCGTGATTCCAAACTTGTGCCACATTGTAAAACAACACTCCGTTACGTTTTGCATACTTTTTTATTATGTCCTGCAAACTTATGGTAACAAGTTGAAATTCGTCAACTAAGATGTTGACATTGTTTACATAATAACGAAACAATTTATCATAATGAAACTCTATTGTCTGTACGCTTAGATACGGTTCAAGAGCATCTTTTTCAAATCGTAGTATTGGTAATTCAAATATCATAATCTTTTAATTTTTAACTAATGTGTACAAATTTACAAAAAATATCAATATTACAAAATAATATTTTAACTATTTGCAGTAATTGCGCAAAAAAAATACATTTTAGTCAATATAATTCATAAGTTTTGAAGAAGTTATAACAACATCTATAATAAAAGTTAAAATAAATAATAAAAGTTAAAGAATATTGAGAAGTTTAAATTTGAATTTATATAGAAAAAATATACAACATAATTATCAAGAAATATTATGAATTTTGATTAATAGGAAATAATTTCATTGTATTTTTAAGTTTAATAATTTATTGTTATTATTTGTCAATTCGTAAGATTATTAGAGAACAGCAAATTTCAAATGAAAAATAAAGACTGAAATTGCCGTTTTTTCATCAAACGATAACCGTCTTTTGATAAAACGATAATTATCGATTTAAATTCATCGGTAATCAATTTTAAATAAATTTGTAATCGTTTTACATCGTCTTGAATGTTGCGAAAAGTTGTCATTACTTTCTCTCATTCTCTTTATTAATTCGGGCGCAAAGGTTAGGATAAAAATCGTGAAACGGGCGAAGCGTAAACAGTCCTGTTGGACGCAGTTTCGTCCTTGCTTTCACTCCACATTTTTCATTACCAGACGGTCAATTTCATCCTCTTTGATTTGCGAAACGCTTTTATCCGTCTTTGCAATCCGCTTGATAATGGCACGTTCGAAGAAATTCATTTTCTCGAACAGAAACTCGCCTCCGGCGAAACACTTCACCGCGGCATGTTGATATAATGCTTGCGGATAAGCGTTTTCCAGTTCATGTTGCTGCTTGGCGCTATCCTGCTCCATGCCGCAGACGAATAAAGTCAGTCGCTTTTGTGTCAACGCTTCGATATTGTCATTGCAGAAACGTTGCATGGTCTTCGACGGCGTTCCGGCATGAATGGATGTGCCAAGGATAAGCCCGTCATAAGAATTGAGGTCGGGAGATTTCACCTGTTTCAGGTCAATGACCGAAACCGTATCGCCGATCAATCGGTCGGCAATCATTTGCGCGACTTTGGCGGTCGTTCCGTGTTTGGAGGTGTAGATAATCGCTGTTTTCATAACATTTATATTAAACTATTTTGGGCGCAAAAGTAAACATAAAATCAATCGCCGACGAAAAAAAG
>JAISNL010000044.1 GCA_031276235.1 Prevotellaceae bacterium
AATACATCGGTTGCGGGGCGGGTAACTATTAACTTTTTTGAGAAAGGCAGCAATCACAAAAAAGGCAAGCCTGCCGGTCAGCATGGCGCAGAAATAGCATGGCTTGTGAGCGATACGCCGCCGTCAAAATGGAGCGACCTTACTCATTCGGCGATAGATACCAACTCGCCATTCACGCTTGAGTTTGAGAATGACCAGCGCGGCAAAACCGTTTACTTCGCACTTCGCTGGGAAAACACCCGCGGTGAAAAAGGTCCATGGAGCGAAATCAAAAGCGCAATAATTCCATAGTTGAAAGTTTCTGGGTTAGGTCGTCATTGCGAACGTCAGCGAAGCAATCCAGAAATAATAATAAACACACCGTAGGGACGAAAAGTGTTTCGCCCGATAATGATAAATAATGAAAACAATAAATCAGGGCGCAGCCCTGAAAGCATTTAGCGCAGGGCAACGCCCTGTGAACGAAACGAAAAATAGATAAAAGCCCTGTAAGGGCGACAGCAATTAATAATGAAATGAAAAAACACCGTAGGGGCGGGGTTTGCCCGCCCTGAAAAACAAATTACAAATAAAAATTATGTATAACAAATTAAATTAAAAAAAATGAAAAAAGCATTAGTATTTTTAATGGCAATGATGAGTTTGCCATTTATAGCAATTTCGCAAACAGAAACAAATATTGAAATGGTATTTGTGCAGGGCGGTACGTTTACTATGGGTTGCACCACCGAACAGGGCGGTGACTGTAAAAGTAACGAAAAACCTGCGCATGAGGTTACATTGAGCGATTACTATATAGGCAAATACGAAGTAACTCAGGCGCAGTGGAAAGAGGTAATGGGTGACAATCCAAGTGAGTTTAGCGGATGCAACAACTGTCCTGTAGAATATGTGAGTTGGAATGAAGTACAGAAATTTATCCACAAGTTGAATGCAAATACAGACAAAAATTACCGTTTGCCCACCGAAGCAGAATGGGAATATGCGGCGCGGGGCGGCAATAGAAGTGGCAATTATAAGTACAGCGGCAGCAATAATGTAGGCACAGTGGCTTGGTTTGGTAATAATTCGGAACGCAAAACACATCCTGTGGGGCAGAAAAAAGCCAATGAGTTGGGCATTTATGATATGAGCGGAAACGTACGGGAATGGTGTAGCGACTGGTACCGTGGAGATTATTATGTTAAAAGTCCGCCGACTAATCCTGCTGGAGACTCGTCAGGCTCCCATCGTGTGGACAGGGGCGGAGGCTGGCGTTACAACGCAGGAAGCGTGCGAGTGTCGAATCGTAACTCCGACGATCCCGACTCCCACGATAACTTTCTGGGCTTCCGCTTGGCTTGCAGTGTTAAATAAAAATTAAAAATGAATAACAAAATAATTAATAAAAACATTCTGGATTGCTTCGTTGCTCCGCTCCTCGCAATGACGCGGTGCGTGGCTGGTTCGTCATTGAGAACCCGAAGGGTGAAGCAATCCAGAAATAATAATAAGCACAATGCAGGGGCGAAAAATTTTTTGTCCGATAATGATAAAAACAACGCAGGGGTGGGGTTTGCTCGCCCTGAAAAACAAATTACAAATAAAAATTATGTATAACAAATTAGAAATCTCAAAAGTAAAATGAAAAAAATCCTTTTAATTTTAGTAGCCATTACAGGCTCTATTCTTCTAAATTCATGTTCGAAAAGCGAGGCAGACAAACCAATTCCTCCAGAGCCGGCTTCGCTGTCGGTAAGTCCCGAAAGTATTTCGGCAACGGCTACCGCAGGCTCTTACAGCATAAGCGTAACAAGCAACGCATCGTGGACTGCAACAAGTAATGCGGCATGGTGTAAACTCAGCGGTGCATCCGCTACAGGCAACGGCAATATCGCGGTAAACGCAGACGCAAATACTGCGCTTGAAACGCGAACGGCAACAATCACAGTCAAATCAGGGTCTATCAGCAAAACGGTTACCCTAACGCAGGCTGGAGTAGCCCCCCTGCTCGAAATCGACAAAACAAGCATCAGCGCAACGGCTACCGCAGGCTCTTACAGCATAAACATAACAAGCAACCTGTCGTGGACGGTAACAAGCAATGCCGCGGCGTGGTGCTCGGTGTCGCCCGCTTCGGGCAGCAACAACGGAACTGTAACCGTGAACGCAGCCGAAAACACCGCCCCTGAAACGCGCACGGCAACAATAACTGTTACCGCAGGCACGTTGACAAAAACGGTTACCGTAACACAGTTGGGAATTGCGCCAGCGCTGACGGTTAATCCAGAAAGCATTTCGGCAACGGCTGCCGCAGGCTCTTACAGCATAAACATAACAAGCAACATATCGTGGACTGCAACAAGCAATGCGGCATCGTGGTGTTCGGTGTCGCCCGCTTCCGGCAACGGGTCGGGAACATTAACCGTGAACGCAGCCGAAAATACAACATTCGCCGAGCGCTCCGCCGTAATCACCGTAAGCGGAGGCTCTATTAACCGCACTGTAACCGTTACGCAGGCGGCAGCAGAGCCTGCATTGTCGGTAAGCCCCGAAAGTATTTCAGCAACAGCAGCCGCAGGCTCTTACAGCATAAGCGTAACAAGCAATACATCGTGGACTGTTGCAAGCAGCCAAACATGGTGCGCTATTACGCCGACTTCGGGCAACAATAACGGCACAATAACAGTGAACGCCGCAGAAAATACCTCCACAACCGAGCGTACGGCAACAATAACTGTTACCGCAGGTACATTAACAAAAACGGTAACTGTAACTCAAGCGGGAACAGAGCCGACTCTGTCGGTAAGCCCCGAAAGCATTTCAGCAACAGCTGCCGCAGGCTCTTACAGCATAAGCGTAACAAGCAATACATCGTGGACTGTTGCAAGTAGCCAAACATGGTGTGCTATTACGCCCGCTTCGGGCAACAATAACGGCACAATAACAGTGAACGCCGCAGCAAATACCTCCACAACCGAGCGTACGGCAACAATAACTGTAACGGCAGGTACATTAACAAAAACGGTAACTGTAACTCAAGCGGCAGCCCCTGCGCCTCAGGGCGGAACGGTGGAACTGACGGTTATTCCTGTTGACAATACTGTAAGATTTTTTGCTACCGCAGAACAAATAACTGTTGACTGGGGCGATGGAGCAACAGACTCATACAGCAATATCACAGATGCGGCTATTTCTCATACCTATTCGAGCAATGCTACCCGCACGGTAGAGATACAGGAACATGGACTCAGCTATTTGGGCGACAAAATAATAACAATGCCGGTGCTCAGCGTTTTGGAATATATTAAAGGGAAAATAAGTAGCGTAAAGTTTAATGACTGTTCAAATTTAGGAATACTGCATATTGTTCAAAACGAATTGGCGGAAGCGGATCTAAGCGGAGCGACAGCCCTGCAATTTGCTTTTTTGAACAACAACAGGTTACCGTCTTTGAATGTAAGCAGTTGCACGGCATTAAAGTATTTGTTGTGTAGCAATAACCAGTTGACAACCCTTGATGTGAGCGCCTGTACAGGGTTAACAAGACTAGACTGTAACAACAATCAGTTAACTGCTTTAAATATCAACGGCTGTATGGCATTAACTATCTTGATGTGTTATAACAATCTGTTAACAACCATGGACGTGAGCAATCGTACAGGATTAACATATTTGACTTTTAGCAACAATCAACTTACAAGTTTGAACGTAAGCGGATGTACGGCATTAACAACATTGTTTTGCGCTTCTAATAAGTTAACCACATTAGACGTGAGCAGTTGTACTGCACTAAATGATTTAACGTGTAATGTGAATCTGCTGACATCGTTGAATGTAAACGGCTGTGTAGCATTAAAAACATTGGAGTGTGGCTCGAATCAACTAACTACGCTGAATGTAAGCAGTTGTACGTCATTAACACTGTTAAGTTGTAACAGTACTCTGCTAACAGTATTAGATGTAAGCAATTTAACATCATTAGAATCACTATCCTGTACCAACAATCCATTAATATCACTGAACGTAAGCGGCTGCACAGCGCTAAATAGATTAGAGTGTCAAACTAATCAACTGACTTCATTAAATTTAAATGGCTGCACGGCATTATCGTTCTTAAAATGTAATGAGAATCAATTAACATCGCTGAATGTAAGCAATTGCACCGCATTAACGTATTTAGATTGTTACATTAACCAATTGACCTCGTTAAATGTAAACAGTTGTACGGCATTATCAAGATTGCATTGTTCAGGCAATCAGATAACATCGTTGGTTATAAGCAATTTGATGGCATTAACATTCTTCAATTGTGATGATAATCAAATGACAGCGTTGAATATAAACGGTTGTACGGCGTTAACAACGGTGTATTGTCGCACAAATCAGTTAAATGGCGCTACTCTTAATTCCGTATTTACAGATTTACCCGACTATTCAGGTACATCAACTACTGCCAATTTGTATATTCAATCCAATCCGGGGTCATATACCTGCGACCGCAGCATAGCAACCAACAAGGGCTGGACTGTTTATTAAATGCAACTGTAAAACAAATACGGTAAATGTTAGTATTAAACCTCCGACAGGGCTTTGTTCTGTCGGAGGTTTTTTTTAGAAGCGATTGATATTGTCAATTGAATAATATTTTTTATCGAAATCAATTAAAAACAGTTTTTCCGTAGCGCGCGTAAATGCAGTATAAAGCCAGCGCAAATCAGAAATGGTGAGTTGTTCCTTAAAAAATAATTTGTCAAGAAATACGGCAGCCCACTGTCCGCCCTGAGCTTTGTGGCAAGTGATGGCATAAGCGTATTTTACTTGCAGAGCATTGAAATATAAATCTTCGCGAATTGCGCAATAGCGTTTCCTCTTGTTTGCAATGTGCATATAATCTTCGGCAATTTGAGCATAAAATTTACGGCTGTCATCGTAACTGAGCGATGCCGATTCTATAGTAAGCGTGTCAAGCATTATTTTACAGTCAATTTCCGCATCGTTATAATCGTGAAAACAAAGCGTAACATTTGCAAAGCGAAATCCGTATCGCTGTTCGTATTTGCCTATTCTCATCACTTCGGCAATATCGCCGTTGGCAATAAAATCTATTTCGGCGCTGTTGTCAATAAATTGATAACAGTTTTTTACTACCATCAGCAAATCGCCTGTAACAAGTTCTTCCTCGCGTCCGAAAATTCGGGTTCGTATGCCCTGATTGTATCTGTTTGCTCTGCGGTTTGAGTAGGAAATTATAGAAGTATTTTCAAAGCCGTATTTAGTATATGCGTCATCAATTTTGGCAACCACATCGGCAGAGTTAATCAATTCTACATCGGCGATGTCAGTAAAATGAAATTTCGGCATTTCTATAATATTGCCGTCAATATTTCGGCGTAAACGATTTGCATTAGAAAGAATTTCGGAATCGGCTGCCTGCCGCACTACATCATTTAGATTTATCTTTTCCACATCGCCAAAATGCCGAAGTTCGTTGCAGTTTAATGCTGGACTTTCATCAAGTCCGACAGGCGGAAGCTGAGCGCGGTCGCCCACAAGAATCAATCTGCATGATTTTCCTGAACGCACAAATTCCACAAGGTCATCGAGCAATCTGCCGCTTCCAAATACCGACTGATCTACAGATGAATTGGAAATCATAGATGCCTCGTCAACAATAAATACGGTATTTGAAAAAGCATTTCTGTCCAAAACAAACTTTCCAAAAGCATCGGCAGATGATTTTTGTCGATAAATTTTTTTGTGAACGGTAAACGCCTTTTCGCCCGAATAATTTGTAAGCACTTTGGCGGCTCTGCCTGTAGGCGCAAGCAATACGTATTTTATTTGCAATTCTTTAAGCGTTGCAACCAAGGCGCTTATAGCCGAAGTTTTCCCCGTTCCGGCAAATCCGCTAACCACAAAAATACTTTGATTGTTTATATCAATAACAAATTCGGCAAGTTTATCAAGCAACTCTGTTTGCGACAAAGTTGGCTTGTATTTAAGATTGGCATGAAGCTTGTTGAGAACGTGATTTTTGAGCATTGAACGTTAAAATTTTTGCCCCAAAATTACTAATTTATGGCAAAAAACAGCATATAATTAAAAAAAACGGCATAAAAAATTTTAGAATAAAAAAAATATTATAAATTTGCAAGTCGAAAAATTGATAAATTATTAAAATCAAAATATAAAATGAACAGGAAAATTATTCTACTATTAATGATTGGCGTTATATGCGGGCTGGCATATATTTTCTACAACAACATGAGCAAACCAATTAAATTTCAGGATGCATACGCAATCCGTAAGGCAAAAGTTGTAGAACGGCTAAAAGAAATTCGCGCTTTACAGCAAGCGTACAAAAGCGTGAAAGGCGTATATACGGAAAATTTCGATACGCTTGCAAATTTTTATAAGAATGGCAAAATGCAAACGTTACGTTCCGTAGGTTCGCTGGACGATTCTGCAACGCAGGCGCGTACCAAAATTTATGAAAAACTTTATGAAGAACAGCAGCGATTGGTTAAGGCGCGGCGTCCGATAAAAGGAGAACGCCTTGAAGCATTGGTTGATATGGACGATGCAGAAGTTATAGAACGCGGTCTGGCAGTGCGCAAACCTATTATTGACGATGTGAAATCAGTAGTAAAAGTTGCTCCCGATACGGTTTTACTGTCATCAAAGCAGGGATTTAGCATAGATTCATTGCGTTATGTTCCGGGAGTTGAAGTTGATGGAGTTGTAGAAACGCCAGAATTTATAATGAAAGCGTTAGTAAAAGAAACCACATCAAAAGTGCAAGTTCCTCTGTTTGCAGTATTTGTACCCAATGAAGTTTTTCTGAAAGGACTTGACAGGCAGGAAATAGCAAATCTCAGCGACGAACAAATGCAACGTAACGACCTTAGCGATGAAGAAAAAAATACGATTATCAGCGAGCAGAAAAATGAACTTAGCGCCGAAGACAGAAAAAAATTCGCTGAAGAAAAATTGAAATGGGAACACTACCCCGGATTAAAAGTTGGAAGTATCAACAATCCTAATAATGATGCGGGAAACTGGGAATAAACAATGCTGAATTTTATTAACAGAAAATTTAATTCGGAAAGAACATCTAAATACAGGTTATCCATTCAAATATCTTTGGATGGATTTCTTTTTTGTATTTTCGATGCCAAAAACTGTTGTCTTGCAGCAAAAATATTAAGCCTTGAAAATACGGATATTGATAGTTTATTTGCCACAGAATCATTATTGACAAAGCGATTTTCAGAGGTCAGATGCATTGTTGTAAACCAAAAATCAACACTCGTCCCGCATAATTGTTTCGACAAAAACCAAGCCGATGAATATTTAAAATTTGTTTGCGATATAACTGATGAAAAAATATTTTCCTGTAAAATAAAAAAAACAGGAGCATATTGCGTATTTGCAATAGATAACAGCATCTTTAATACAGTAAAAAAATATCAGCCGCAAACAGAATTTTACAATCAAAGTATTCCGCTAATTGATTCAGCTTTGCACAGCGATGGGAAAAATATGTTCGTATTTTTTGATTCAAACACAATAGACATAGTTGTCAGCAACAATGAAAAACTTTTGTTTCACAATTCCTATACAACGGAAAGCGTTGGCGATGCAATATACTTTGCCGCCGCCGTCAAAAAAATATTGCATATAGAATTGGATAATATTTACCTTTCGGGGAAAATAAATAAACACGAAAAAGAAGAATTCACTTCATTTTTTGATACAGCTAAATTTGAAGTAAATAAAGAATTGATATTTATAACAGTAATAGAAAACGCCTTGCGTTTGGCTCTTTTGGATAAACTCAACAAATGCGCATAATCAGTGGAAGCCATAAGGGACGAAGTATCGTGCCGCCGCGCAATTTTCATGCACGACCTACTACAGACTTTGCAAAAGAAAATCTTTTCAACATTTTGAACAATACCGTTAATATTACGGAAGCAGAAGTTCTTGATTTGTTTGCAGGTACAGGCAGCATAAGTTTTGAATTTGCATCGCGGGGCGCAAAGCTAATCGACTCAGTAGAATTGCACAATGTTCATCATACTTTTATTCGACAGACAACTCTCAAATTCGGGTTTGAACAAATTCGCGCAATAAAAGCCAATGCGCTGAAATTTATTTCGATTTGTTCGTCAAAATACAACATTATTTTTGCCGACCCGCCATACGAAATGGCAGCAATAGACAAACTCCCTGATATTATTTTTACACATAATTTGCTAAAAGAAAACGGTTTATTAATTATAGAACATTCTAACAAATATGAGTTTTGCAGTCATTCGCGTTTTTACGGTAACAGGCGCTATGGAAGTGTTAATTTTACTTTTTTTAAATAATTTTCGCTAAAAATATTGCAGCATCAAAAAAAAGATGTACATTTGCAGCCTCAATTATGAAAAATATAAAAGAGGTGTGGTAGTTCAGCTTGGTTAGAATACGTGCCTGTCACGCACGGGGTCGCGGGTTCGAGTCCCGTCCGCACCGCAAAGGAATGATGTAGTCTATCATAAACGATGCACCCAATTTTACAGCGAATGTAAAGTTGGGTGTTTCATTTTAACAAGTGTCGCTTGATTGTTTGATAATATGTGCAAAAACCTTATTTTATCCTTAATCCTCTTTTGTAATTTGCTGATTTGGGTGATTCGTAAGGAATATCTGATTAGCCAAAACCTCAATTATGGAGTTTGGCTGTTTTGTAACAGTATATTTTGAATAGAATTTATATCCTTTTTTATTTGTTCTATACTTGACCGCAAATCATTAAAACACATTTCATCTTTTTGCTTTACCAAATCAACAATATCAATTTTAAAATAATCGGCAATTTGAACCAAACGTAAAAACGGCACATTGGTTTCGCCACGTTCGATTTTTGCATACGAAGTACTCGAAATGTTAAGATTAAAAGCAACTTCTTCTTGCGTTACTCCCAACAAACGCCTCGCAGTAGAGATATTATATCCAAGCTTCTTAAGATTCATGGCACAAAATTATTACTTATAAATTATTTTTGTATATAATTAATAATTACTGTTTTGTAATTATTAATTATAAAATATTTTTAAAATATTTTTGCGGTTATAATTTTAAATTATATTTTTGCAATCATTATTTATAATTACATATAAAAACTATATGAAAAAATATTTTTATTTGAATAGTACAAACAGTTTTGTATCTTTTACAGCAGAAGAGATAAAAGAGCAAAGCATCAAATACGAAGCACTTGTCCTGTTTCAAAAATTAATCAAATGGAAACAATCAGGCGATGTTTTTGAGATAAACAAAATATTTAAATTCGTTTCACCAACAATTACGAAATCAAATATATACTCTAAAATATGGAAAATAATAATCAAAATCAACGCCCGCCTAAAACATGGCTGGTAGAATCAATTTTAGCAACATTGTTTTGTTGCCTGCCGTTTGGCATAGCGGGAATTGTAAATGCCGCGAAGGTTGAATCTCGTTTTTATGCAGGAGATATTGAAGGCGCGGAAAGATATTCGCGCGAAGCAAAAAAGTGGACTCTTATCAGTTTTTGGATTGGATTAGGAGTGATTGCTATTTATTTGATAGCAATGATCACTGGAGTATTGCAGACAAGAGGAGGACTCTATTACTAATAGAATCCTTAAATTGTGTATAATATTACTGGTTACAGTCGTTCTTGTTGTATTATACGCAATGTATAATCCTTCGGAAAATCAGTATTTTCCGAAATGTCCGTTTTTTGCATTAACAGGATGTAAATGTCCGGGTTGCGGTTCACAACGAGCAATACATTATCTGCTGAATTTTGATGTTTTCAATGCAATTAAAGAAAATGTATTGCTTGTTGTTGCTGTGCCTTACTTGCTGTTGAGTATTACAATAGACTTAATAAACAAATCAACGGAAAAATTAGTCGAATGGCGGAAAATATTGTTAGGAAGAAAATCTATAAAATTTATCCTTCTGTTAATTATAACATTCTGGATAATAAGAAATTTAATTAACAGTTGAATTTGTACCACTAAAATATTCAATCTTTTCGCCGTTTTTTCCAAAAATTCTATTCTCCAATGCCGTCTGAATTTGATTGGTAAGGATGGACTATTAAACCAAACGTACAGGATTCTCTGTTATTTCAATAATTCTGCAAGTTTGGTTTTCAAAGCATCTCCCCGAAGATTTTTTTCGATGATGATTCCCTGCGGGTCAATCAAAACGGTGTGAGGAATTCCTTGTACATTGTAAAGTCGTGCGCCTTCGCTTTGCCAGAATTTCACATCCGACATTTGAGGCCACGCAAGGTTCAATTCTTTTATTCCGTTCAGCCATTGTTCATGTTCGCGGTCGAAAGATACGCCTACTATTTCAAAGTTTTTATTTTTGTATTTGGCATATACCTCGATGAGCGTAGGAATTTCTTCTCGGCAAGGTCCGCACCACGAAGCCCAGAAATCAACCAAAACATATTTTCCTTTGCCTGCATAATCCGAAAGTTTCACATTTTCGCCTTGTGGATTGGGCATTTGAAGGTCAACAAAGGGTTGTCCTACGGCAACTGTTTTTTCTATTTGCAGGTGTTCTGCCACTTCTTTGAACACTGCTTTGCTTAATGTGGCTTCTGTTGCCGCCGAAAGTAATTCTTCTATTTGTGTTGCTTCCAATTGCGATACAACTTGCTGTAATACTAATTCTCCTGCTTTGTTGTTTATATTTTCTTTGAGAAATGCAATTCCGCAATCCTGATATTCTTTTTCTATGCTGTCATATTCTACATTTAGCGAATCTTCCAATTCTTTGGTTAATGTGCCATCCTGTTTTGCTTTGTCGTAGCGTTCGTAAATAGAATTTGTTTTTTCTGCTATTGAGTTTCTTTGCTGTTTGAATTGCGTAACAATGTTGTTCAGTTCAGTGCCTTTTACAGACAGATTGTCTTTGCCGATGTTCACATCGATTACGGCATTATCGGCTATAAAGGCATATCCGTTTCGCTGACCGGCAAAAAAGATGTAATAAATTTCGGCGCTGTCAACTTTTCCTGTAAACTTAAATTTTTTCTCGCTAACCGTAGCAGAGTCTATTGATTCTAATTTCCCGTCTATTGCTGTTTTCAGATAGACTGTTTGTCCGTTCCAACTTTCATCATCAACATTTCCATTGATTGTGTAAGATTGTTTTTCGCTGCAAGCTAATGCTGCAATTGCAATAAATGCAAATAATAATAATTTTTTCATAATATAATATATTAAAGTTTATAATTCTAAAAAAGTCCGTAAAGTTCGGCATTTACTTTGTCAATAACATAATTCAGATCTTCGCTTCGTTTTGCAAAATTTGTTTTGTCAACATCTATAATCAGTTTTCTTTCCTTGTATGAGGCTATCCATTCTTCGTACAGTTCGTTGAGATGCGTAAGATAATCAATCCGTATTCCCGATTCGTATTCTCTGCCGCGCTCTTGTATTTGCGCTACAAGCACAGAGGTTGATGCTCTAAGGTAAATAAGCAAATCTGGCGGAGCAACCAAATCTATCATCAGGTTGAACAGCGATGTGTAATTTTCAAAATCGCGCGTTGACATTAATCCCATTTTGTGCAAATTACGTGCAAATATACATGCGTCTTCGTATATTGTGCGGTCTTGAATAATTGTTTCCTTGCTTTGCCTTATGTCAATGATATTTTTGAATCTTCGATTCAGAAAAAATATCTGAAGATTGAACGACCAGCGTTGCATGTCTTTGTAAAAATCATTCAAATATGAATTGTCGTCAGCATTTTCAAATTGAGGCGTCCATTTGAAATGGTGTGATAATAAATGCGTAAGAGTTGTCTTCCCGCTGCCGATGTTACCTGCTATTGCTATGTGCATTGTGCTTGTTTTTGATATGATAAAGTAAATAACTGCCCGCAAAGTTAATAACTTTTCAATATACGGCAAAAAAAATTATTAATTGGCATCGTCATAGCCATGCGAAACAGTTGAAAGTTGAAAATGCAGGGGGCGAAAAATTTTTCGCCCGAAAATAATAAAACGTCCATGCTAACCCGCAGGGTGAAGCCAACCGGAAAAACGAAGAGCTGAAAAAATAACTTTCAACTGTCAAGTTTTAACCTTTTAGCATCGAGTTTGAGGCTTATTCTCCGTCTTCCTGTTTTGTGCGTTTGTGTCGCGGGAAACGCTGTTTCAGTTCGTCATAAATAACCTTTGCGCTCGGCACATCATGTTTGGATGCCATGGCGCTGTCGTCAATAATTTCGTACACCTGCAATAAACTGTCAACTGTCAACTGTCTCTGTTGGCAAGTTTTTTGATTTTTGCGTTAAAATCGTTTTTTTTCAGTAACTGTTCAACGGTGATATGTATTCTGTATTGCCAGCAGTTATTTACATTTGCGGGA
>JAISNL010000055.1 GCA_031276235.1 Prevotellaceae bacterium
ATTATTCAGGATGCGGATTTGGAATACGATCCGGAAGAGTATAATCTATTATTAAAGCCTCTTTTAAGTGATTTTGCCGATGTGGTGTATGGCTCTCGATTTATGGGCGGAAAACCTCACCGCATTCTCTTTTTCTGGCATTCCATCGGGAACAAATTACTGACATTCGTTTCCAATATGTTCACCAACCTGAATCTGTCGGATATGGAAACCTGCTACAAAATGTTCCGTTCGGAAATAATAAAAAACATACAGTTAACGGAAAAACGTTTTGGCTTCGAGCCGGAAGTAACGGCAAAAATTGCTAAAGTTCCGAATATCAGAATTTATGAAGTCGGTATCTCTTACTACGGCAGGACTTATGAAGAAGGGAAAAAAATCGGTTGGCGCGATGGATTGAGAGCGTTTATTTGTATGGTCAAATATGCTGTTTCCTCAAAATAAAATTATGAATGGAGCGATGCTGTTTCCATTGACCACTAAGAATTATTTAGCCGTTTCACAGGGCGCTTGCCGGATCAAAAATTGCCCGCTCCCGAGTGACGATCCAAGACATCGAAAACCGAATATCGAACCGGCAAAAAAAATTAGCCTGACTAACTTTAAACCCGGTTAATTTTTTATTTGCAATTTTGTACGGATTTTCTTCAAAAATTAAAGAAAATTTTCTAATTTTGTCGTCGTTTATTTTTAGTTACTATATATGTGATGAAAATTTCGCTTAAAAATAACATTTCAGACATCTTTTTTAACTTTCAAAATTTGGAAGTTAACGGATATTTCTTAAAGAGAGAGCCTCGCGCGAATATCATAAAATTAATTTTAAAAAGCAACTCTTGCTTGCTCATAATTGCGAAAGCAGGCGATTTGTTAAAAAACACTATCCAACCTTCGGAAGGGAATTTATTCCTTTTTCGGAGGTTTTTTATTTATAAACCTTTTTAATTTTTTAAGTATGCCTTTAAAATATACAGTAGAAGAAATAACGGTTAAATTGCTACTTATTGCAGGGGTAGTCCTTTCTTTATTGCAATTTTTGTATAACCGGAGTTTGTGGGTTGATGAAGCTATGCTGGCGCTGAATATTATCCATAAAACCGGCTTTGAACTCTTAAATCCACTGGACTACGGGCAAGTAGCTCCTATCTTGTTCCTGCAAATTGAAAAATTATTTTCCATTTTACTGCCCAATACGGAGTATGGATTGCGAATATTTCCGTTGCTGTGTTATTGGGCGGCTATTTATTTTTTCTACAAAATTATTAAAATACAGTTACATAACGTTTATGCGGTTATAATAGCCTTGTCTTTTTTTGTTTTGAACACTTTATTTGTCTTATATGCAAGCGAAGTTAAACAGTATATAATCGATGTATTTGTTCTGACGATTATTTTTTACCTGATTATAAAAGAATACAAAAGCGAACGGAATAAATATTATGCATTGGGGATTGTCGGCGCATTATCCGTTTTTCTATCCAATGTTGCTCCAATCATATTATTTACCGCAGGACTTTACTTGCTTTATACGCACTTCTTTGTATCGAAGCAAAAAATAGTTTCTCTTTTAGTTGTTTTTGTTACTTGGCTGAGCTTCTTCTCGGTTTATTATTATTTTTTCATATACGAACACCCCACTCGTGAATTTATGGTGGCTTATTGGTCGGGACTTGAAAACGCATTCTTGCCCTACCATTCATTCGGCGACTGCTGCAAATTTATTAGCGTCAAAAGAGCCATTCTGTTAGGTGCATTATTTCCACGATTCACACTTGCCGCCCCTATTATCCAAATGATCTTGCTACCGGCATTTTTAGCCGGGATACTATCCCTGATAATAAAAAAGAAATGGGAGATTCTTATCCTTACCTGTACTCCCCCAGTACTGCATCTCTTTTTATCGGCTTTTCAACTTTACCCTTTTGCCTTGCGATTAGTCCTTTATACATTACCGTGTATTATAATCATTTGTTCGACCGGATTCCTCTTCATTATAAAACTTCTATTTAGTCGTTTAAAAATCAAACAATACCGCTTCTTCATCCTCCTTTTGCCGATTTCCCTGTTTTTGTTCGGATATCCATTTAAAGAAAAAAAACAGGAAATAAAAGAAACCATAAAGTATATACAGACCAATCGCAACGAAAATGAAAACATTTACGTTCATTCTTCCGCTTTTGCCGCTTCGCAATACTATGAAACAATTGACATGCCGCTTTCGATGATATATATCGGTTCATATTCCGATCAAACAATAGACGACGACGAATATATTTCCGCATTGAAAAAGTTACGGGGAAAAAACTGGTTATTATTTACCTATTCGCCCGAAGACGAAAAACATATAACCGATCAGTTGGATGTCTGCTACAAAAGACTCAAAACATTTCATACCACAGGCTCTTCCGCTTATCTGTATGATTTTGGAGAATAACAAATAATAACTTATAAACAAAATAATTAAATGAAACTTTCAATTATTATACCGGCGTATAATGAAGCCCGCACGATTCATCTTATTTTGAATAAAGTAATTGCCGTCAATTTGACCGGCGATTTGTCTAAAGAAATAATCATCGTCAACGATTTTTCGAAAGACAATACGGCAGAAATCGTCGAAGCGTATATAAAGCAACATCCGGACGATGATATCAAACTGTTCACTCAACCGGTTAACAAGGGAAAGGGAGCGGCTTTGCACCGGGGAATTGCCGAAGCGACAGGCGACTATATCATTATTCAGGATGCGGATTTGGAATACGATCCGGAAGAGTATAATCTATTATTAAAGCCTCTTTTAAGTGATTTTGCCGATGTGGTGTATGGCTCTCGATTTATGGGCGGAAAACCTCA
>JAISNL010000059.1 GCA_031276235.1 Prevotellaceae bacterium
ACAGGTATAAGCTTCATTGACAGCACAAAAATTGCCGTTTGTCATAACAAGCGCATTAAACGAAACAAAGTTTTTAAAGGCTTTGCAAAAAGAGGGAAAAGCACATTGGGCTGGTTTTATGGCTTCAAACTTCACCTTGTATGCAATGATAAAGGAGAATTACTCTCATTTTGTCTTACTCCCGGTAATGTGGACGACAGAAATCCTCAAACAGTTAAAACCCTCACAAAAAAACTGTTCGGTAAACTTTTCGCTGATAAAGAATACATCTCCGCTACGCTTTTTAAAATGCTTTTCGATGATGGAATATTCCTTGTTACCGGCATCAAAAGCAATATGAAGAACCGTTTGATGCACTACTCGACCGCATATTGTTACGTAAACGCTCTGTTATTGAAACTATTAATGATGAACTAAAAAACATCGGCGACATTGAACATTCGCGTCATCTATCTGTTAATAACTTCATTATGAATTTGATCTCGGCGCTCGGTGCATACTGTTTCTTCGATAAAAACCATCTATCAGAATTAACGATCCGCAGATATTGGGGAAATTAGTTTTGGCTTAATTCCTCAATTATTTGAATATATCCTTATCATTACATCATTACTACAAAAACATCATTAAAACTTCCTTCCTTTGTTCATGTGTAAGTTCAGACAAAGGTTTACCAAACAAAGATTGTGCAAATACATCTTTTTTCAATGTTAAACCAATAGTATCTGAAACTGCCTTGTTTACAACTGCATTGTCTTTGCTCTCTATTGCATTGACAGTTACACAGTTAGTCCCAAAACTCCGATAACAAATTAATTCTGATTTACCAAGTGCATTTTTGCTATACACAGGGTAAACGTTTCTTTTAGTATTGTAACTTACTGATAATCTGTATAAAGTCTCATCATCAACAAAAGTTTTAGATAAATACTCTGATTGTTTCGGTGTCAAACTTACAATCATTATTTTACCTGTAAATACATCAATAAAACGAACAATTTTATTTCAATTCTGTTGTCTGTTCCGTCCTGTTTTTATCAAAAAATTTTAGCGACCGCAAAAATTCAGACTTTATAATTCCCCATCTCAAAATAATTCCAATAATGGCAATAATTATAATTACTATAAATGTTTTTTCGGTATTTGAACGTTCTGAAAATTTCATGGTATCAGATATTTGCATATATTATTTCTCTATTCTTATGCGTGCATCTACGGCAACAACATTTGCAGTTGTGCCAAGCAAAGGATTTAAATCCATTTCGGCAATTTCGGGCGCAGCCTGTACCAATGCCGATACTTTTACAATGGTTTCGGCAAACAGTTTTTCGTTGACGGGTTCTTTTCCTCGAATTCCCTGTATGATTTTGTAACCGTGCAGGCGTTGAATCATTTCGTGCGCTTCGTTAATGCTTACAGGCGACAGTGCAGATTGAACATCTTTTAATATTTCTACAAAAATACCGCCAAGTCCGCATAAAATTAAATGTCCGAAATTTGCTTCACGGCTTGCGCCAATAAATATTTCCGTTCCCGACAGCATCGGATACATTTCAACGGCATATGTTTCAGGAATGTTTATAAGTCGAATAAATTCAGAAATAACGGTTTTTTCATCGTTCACATTAAGCACAACGCCTCCGACATCTGATTTGTGAACAGGTCCTACAACTTTCATTACGAGAGGATAACCAACTTTACGAGCAAAATTTATTGCATCGTCTTCTGTTTTTACTTCCGTTTCCTGTTTGCGCGAAATGCCAGCAGCATCAAGCAATATTCGAATTTCTTTTAATCCCAGATACCCGTTTTGACTGTTTTCAATCACATTGCGAATAGCCTCTGTATCAATTGCTGGCAATTCTATATTTTCTGGTTGAGGTACGGGTGCATTTACAACTTTTGCCAAAGCATTTCCAAATACACATTCTTCGGGAAAATTGATTCGTTTTTTATTGAAAATAAAA
This sequence comes from Prevotellaceae bacterium, assembly GCA_031276235.1. Classification (GTDB taxonomy): domain Bacteria; phylum Bacteroidota; class Bacteroidia; order Bacteroidales; family UBA932; genus JAIRKV01. The sequence continues at coordinate 1,968 of JAISNL010000059.1, forward strand.
TCATTAATTTCGTCCCTCACATTTATAACAGATGGAAGAATGGGAAAAACGGGTTTTGTGCATGTTTTCATTTTTTCGTCTAAAATTCTGTAAACGTCCCAATTAGGAAAAAGTCCGGGACTTCCAAAAATCACGCACATTGCATCAATGTCATCAAATTGCGTTTCGCAATAATCTATTATTTTTCCAAGTTGCTCGGCTGTTCCTGTTGCCAGAAAATCAATGGGATTTGCAACAGACGAACCTGCATATAATTGAGACAGCAATTCTTCGGCAGCCTTACCGCTTATTTGCGGAATTTCCAGTCCGCTGTTCGACAGCACGTCTGTAAGCATCACAGCAGGTCCGCCTGCATGTGTTATCACGGCAATATTTTTCCCTTTCAGGTCGGGATGCATAAATACGGCGCAAACAGTAGCAAGTTCTTCGCGATTGTAGCAACGCACTATTCCTGCTTTACGAAACAAAGCATCCACAGCGACATCCGATGTTGCCAACGCTCCCGTATGAGAAGATGCGGCGCGGCTTCCTGCTTTGGAATTTCCCGATTTTATTGCGGCTATTTTGCATCCTTTACGTACAAGCGATGAAGCGTGTTTCAATAATTTACGCGGATTAGCCACTTTTTCCATGTAAATCATTTTTACGCGGGAACTTTCGGCGCTGAATGTCTTGTCCCAATATTCGAGTACATCTTCAATACCGATTTGAGCCGAATTTCCAACAGCCCATACGCTGTTGAACGACAATCCGTTTGAAATTCCGTATTCTTTTATAAATACGGCTGTAGCTCCCGAACCTGTAACAAAATCCACGCCTTTCGAATTCAATACGGGAACAGGCGTATCGAATGCGCCCGTATAATTTATATTTAAAAATCCGGTACAGTTAGGTCCTATAAGGCTTCCGCCAACTTCGTTTATAATCTTAACGACAGATGCTTCCAGTTCCGCGCCTTCTTTGTTTTCTTCGGCAAATCCTGCTGAAATGATAATAAATCCTCTTGTATTTTTCTGGCGTGCAAGCACCTCTACAGTGGTAACACAGTATTTTGCAGCAATTGCCAATATTGCACAGTCTGTTTCGGGCAGGTCTTCAACTTTTTCAAAACACTTTATTCCCTGTATTTCAGTTTCTTTAGGATTTACGAGATAAATATTTCCTTTAAAGTTGCTTTCACGCAGGTTTTTCAGTAATTTTCCACCCGGTTTGTGGACATCGCTCGATGCTCCAATAATAGCAATACTTTGCGGATTTAAAAGTTTATGATGTATCATATTTTTGTTTTTTATTATAAATATTAAATTATTTTTATCTGTTTGTAAAATTTATGTCAATCTTTAAATTCCAAAATTCCCCACCGTTCTGGAATGTGCATATTTATCTGCTTTTGAGGCGACCATACCCAAAAATCAGATCTTAATAATTTTCCTTTTTCATCTGTTTTTTTTATGTATTTTCCATCAACAATATCGAAATTCCATTGTACGCGCAAAAGATTCAATTTCCATTTTGCTCCATCACATGGATGTTTACCGTTAGCATATTCATCAAATGCTGAAAAAGGAATTGCAAGTTCAATTGTCCAGAAACTGTCAACATCTGTCGGATTATTTAAAGTTCCGTTCAAAAATATTGCTTTTTGCAGATTGCAGATATTCCAGTTGCTGTTAAAGTTTCCGCCTTCGCTGTAAGGTTTGTTCATTTGTAAATCCCATGTTGCACCAACTGCATTTATTTCAAATTCATAATAATTTCGGGCATCATCGTCAGGATCAATAAACAATTCAAACGCATTATCAAAATAAATTTGCTGTTCGTTTTCGGTAATATATGCACAAATATGCGGTTCTTCAAATTTAATTGCAAGATACAAAAAATCATTCGACCACAATATTTTTGCCTGCGTTTTGTGGTTGGAAATTCCGCCGCCGCGAATATCTTCAAAGTCATCAATCCATTCAGCATGTTGCCATGCAGATTCGGTAAAATGTCCATCAATATTAATTTCTTCGTATATTTTATGGCAAACAGCATATTTTACATTATCAATATCTTGGGCATCTGCTGACATCAATATTAAAATAACGGTTAAAAATGTTATAAATAATTGCTTCATTTCATATTTTTGAATTATCTTTGCAAAGATAATTCTAATTTTTACAATAAAAAAAATACCAATATGAAAAATATTATTTTAATAACAACTCTATTGCTGTTCAGTGCAGGAAATATTTGTGTAGCACAGGAAAAAATTAAAGTCGAAAATGTAAATGTAAACAATGACGATGACATTGCAGACATTTTACCTCGTAATGCAGTATATATTTTCCCCGATTTTATGGAAGGAAAAGTATTTTTTAAAAACGGAACAGTAACTTCGGCAAATCTCAATTACAATACTCTTACCGAAGAAATGCAATTTGTTGATGATAAAGAAAATATTTTGACAATATCCAATCCGCAAGATATTGATTATGTTATCATTGATGCAAAAGTATTTTATTATGTATCAGGGAAAAAATTTGGTGAACTTTTAACGATTAATGACGAAGTAAAACTTGTAGTGAAGCGGAAAACAAAGATTAGCGATGTTCTGGCAAAAGGCGCTTACGGTCAAGTAAATACAACTTTTTCTGTAACATCTGTTGTTCCTACACGCCAATATGATATTGGAATATTGCGTGATTTGACTTTCAATATTATTGATGAATTTTTGCTTGAGCAAAATGAGAAATTCTCTAAAATCACAGGAATAAAATCTTTCCTGAAAATATTTCCAAAATACAAAGATGACATCTCCAAATTCGCAGAATCCAACAACATAAATTTTAAAAATGAAAAAGATTTGATTAAACTTACAAATTACTGTACACAACTGTCATTAGTAAAAAAATAGATTCTTAAACAAAAATAATAACAAATAAATTTTAAAAAATGAGTACAACTTGGATTATTGTAATTATTGTAGCGATTGTGGTTATATTTATAATCTCGCTATATAACCGTTTGGTTCGTTATCGCAACAACCGCGAAAATGCTTTTGCAGACATCGATGTTCAACTGAAACAGCGACATGATCTTATACCTCAACTTGTTGAAACGGTAAAAGGTTATGCAAAACATGAAAGCGAAACTTTTATGAAAGTTACGCAAGCACGCACTGCCGCCATGGGCGCTCAAACCATAGACCAAAAAATAGATGCAGAAAATCATCTCACATCTGCATTGAGCGGTTTGAAAATTCAACTGGAAGCCTATCCAGAACTGAAAGCCAATACAAACTTTTTGCAGTTGCAGGAAGAAATGTCAGATATTGAAAATAAACTTGCCGCCGTACGCAGATATTTCAATTCGGCGACAAAAGAATACAACAATGCCGTAGAAACTTTCCCTGCAAATATTATCGCAGGAATGTTCGGCTTCAAACGCGAAAAAATGTTTGACGTTGGCGAACAGGAACGAGTTCGACTGGATGAACCGCCAAAAGTAAGTTTTCAATAAACTTATAAAATGCGTACCAAAATGAAATATACAGGAATACAAACACAAAAAAGAGTAAATAACTTCAAATCAATATTGCTGTTGATACTTTTTCCGTGTGTAATACTTTTACTTGTCTGGATTTTTTTTCAGGTTATTTATGGGCAATTCGGTGATTCGTACGATTATGCGAATAATGCAAACGTTATGTTTTTAGAAACATTACCATGGGTTATCGGCATTTGTCTGGCATGGTTTCTTATTGCATATTTTGCAAATACAACAATAATAAACATGTCAACAGGTTCGCGTCCACTCGAGCGTAAAGACAATAAACGTATTTATAACCTTGTTGAAAATCTTTGCATTGCAAATAACATGAGCATCCCGAAAATCAATATCATAGATGACGATTCTCTTAACGCATTTGCAAGCGGAATCAACAAAAAAACATTTACGGTAACACTTTCGCGGGGAATAATAAATAAACTCAACGACCAGGAACTTGAAGGCGTGATAGCGCACGAACTTACACATATTCGCAATCGAGATGTGAAGTTATTGATTGTGTCCATTGTTTTTGTCGGGATTTTCTCGTTTCTTACGCAAATGCTTTTTCGCAGTTTACTTTACGGAGGTCATCGAAGAAGCGGCAATAACAAAGGCGGCGGCGGTGCAGTCGTTATTATTATTGCCTTGGCGCTTGCCGTTATTGGTTATTTTATAACAATTATGATGCGATTTACAATATCGCGAAAACGCGAATACATGGCAGATGCAGGCAGTGCAGAAATGACAAAAAATCCGCTGGCGCTGGCTTCGGCATTGCGCAAAATATCCGCAGATTCACACATTGAAGCAGTAACACAAAAAGATGTTGCACAGTTGTTTATCGACAATCCGCTAAAAAAAGGAATTGCAGGTTTATTTTCAACTCATCCGCCAATTGAGAAACGAATAAAAATTTTGGAACAGTTTTAAAGTTTGAATATTTATGCAACAAAAAACGCCTTAAAATTTGAGGCGTTTTTTGTTATTATACATTAAATTTATTAATCCTGTAATTGATAAGGTGCGTTTAATACATGATTTACATATTCCGTACTTATAAAAAATAATAAAATATATAACTGTTTTCTTACAATCACAGTTATTTTCCGTACCTTTGTAATCGAAAAATCAAATATTATGTCAGTATCAACAGCTATAATAGCATTAGGTTGTTTGATTTTTTTGTCGCATATTTTCAATGCTCTGTTTGAACGCACAAAAATTCCGAGCGTCATATTTCTTATAGGCATAGGAATTTTTACAGGTCCGGTGATTATGAACTGGGTAGAACCCAAATTTTTGGGAAATTTCGGAAATGTTTTTACTACTGTTACATTTATCGTTATTTTGTTTGACAGCGGCACAGAACTTAATGTTTATGCCATTAGAAAATCAATAGGCAGAGCTACGGCTCTTACCGTGACGTGCTTTATAACAACGCTTGTAATTTCATCTCTGGTTATTTTTTTACTTACCGATTTGGATATTATGAGTTGTATTTTTATAGGCTCTGTTATTGGCGGCACATCTGTTGCAATAGTTATTCCTGTAGTCCGTCAGTTGAAACTGCGAGAAAAATCTACAACAATACTGTCTCTCGAATCGGCATTAAGCAGTGTATTATCGTTGATAATCAGCCTTGCAATATTTGAAAACATGCAATCTGGAGAAATGAGTATTGTGCAAATCCTAATTAACATGATACTTTCGTTTGTTGCAGCTTCGCTGTTTGGCGCTACGCTTGGTATTGCATGGGCTGTCTTTCAACACAGAATTTTGAAGGATGCAAAAAATATGATGTTTGCATCATTTGCATTTGCTTTTATCATTTACGGCGTTTGCGACCAATTGAATTTGAACGGCGGTACGGCTGTGCTTGTATATGGAATAACTTTGGGAAACATAAATTATTTTTCAAGAAACAAAATTTTAAAAAAGTTTACATTAGGCGAAAAATTAATTCTCAACGAAAAGCATCGTACATTTTTTTCGGAAATAGGTTTTGTATTGCAAACATATTTTTTTGTTTATGTGGGTATAAATCTTAAATTCAGCGATATAAATTTATTTATAGTGAGTATGATAGTTACCGCTCTCGTTTTTATCGGGCGGCAATTTATAACAAAGTTCATTATTTCAAAACAAACGTCAGTATTTGAACGCGAAATAATTTCAATAATGACGCCCAAAGGTCTTGTGGCTGCGGTTTTGGCATCATTGCCTTTGCAGTATGGATTAGCCAATGGCGATGAAATTCAGGGAATCGTTTACAGCATTGTATTTATCAGCATTTTGCTTTGTTCGTTTTTAGCGGCAAACATAAAACGGCAAAAAGAAAAATTAGAAAAAAATGAATATTAAATTTATTCATCTAATTTACAGCAAAACACTATGTTTATAATACAACCATATTAGAATTGAAATTTATGCTAATTTTGCGGCATGAAAAATAAAGAAGAATATAAATCAGAGTTTAAGAACACGTATGTTACAATTAAATAACGAAGAGCAAAAAACATTAGAATCTGTTAAAGCAACGCCATATATGGCGAAAACGATTGCTTTGGTTGAAGATTTTGTATCACGGCAATCAAGTCAAAAAGCAGGTTATTTGGCTGTTTTTGATGAAGTTTTTTACATTTTGAACGAGGTAAAAACTACGGTTGATTCATATTTGGCGGAAAGAAAAGCCCAAGGTGAAATAAAAGATGAAAAACAGGCATTAAAATCTATTGCAGGCAATTCATTTTCGCTGATATTGGTTTATATATTTATAAAAAACAAAGAATTAGGGAATATTCGTCAAAATATTTTTGTTACAAGTCAAAAATCAAAAGTTCCGTCGTTCAAAGAAGTTTCGATTATCAATGTTGATGGAGAAACGCAAAAACCAGATTGTGATTTGGTTATTTATTCTTTGAATAATGATAATACTTTGAAAAAATGTATGATTTTGTCGCTCAAAACTTCGTTGAGAGAGCGTGAGGGACAAACTTACAAGTGGAAATTACTGATGGAAATTGCTACTTCCGACAATCCCATAAAAGAAAAATACAACATTACATACAACCCCGAAAAAATGCCTTTGGTTGCATTTGCTACGGTAAATTTCTACAACGAAATCAATAATCCTCAACATAGAGGAATGTTTAAATTTTTCGACAAATCGTTTATCGCCAAAAATATAGATGCGGATTTTATCGCTCGTATGTCAACGTTACCAAAATATATAAATGAAAACTTATGAAATATAAGATAGTTAGAAATACAAAATATGATTTTACAGGGCAATCTTATGCAACGCTTTATCCGAATTTGCATAAATATCCAGCCACTATGTTGCCTCAAATTGGCATTGAAATTCTAAAAGAATTAAATGTGAAAAGCGGGCGATTACTTGACCCTTATTGTGGTTCGGGTTCGTCTTTTGCAAGTGGCTTGGAGTGTGGTTTAACCGAAATGTACGGCTTTGATATTAACCCTTTGGCGATTTTAATTTCTAATGTAAAATTCACAAAAATATCTATAAATAAATTAGTTGAAACAAAAAAACAGTTCAGAAATAATTTGTACGAATTTTTAAAAAACGAAAATAATATTCACAAACTTGCACGACCGCAAATCACAAATATTGACTTTTGGTTTTCAAAAAAAATAATTGAAAATCTAACTATTATAAAATATTTTATTGATCAAATAGAAAATGAACAAATTCATAGATTTTTCTTAATTCCGTTTTCTGAAACCGTGCGCGAATGTTCTTATACGCGAAACAATGAATTTAAACTTTTCAGAATGAAAGAACAGGACTTGCTGAATTTTAATCCTGATGTTATAGGCGTATATTTCAAAAAATTTGAAGATGTTTTATTTTTATATTCAAATTTTTACTATCCAAAATTAGAACACGAACCAAAAGTTGAAGTTCAATATTCAAAATTTCAACCGCAAGACGATTTTTTTGATATTGTTCTCACGAGTCCTCCTTACGGCGATAGTCGTACAACTGTTGCATACGGACAATTTTCAACCCTTTCAAATGAATGGTTAGGCATTAATTATGCCCGAAAAATTGATGGAATGTTAATGGGCGGTGTGAAACCCAAAGAAAATATAACAAATGGAATTATTGCCGATTACATTTCAACAATCAGTAAAACCGACAACAAACGAGCGTTAGAAGTTTCGGCATTTTATAACGATTTAGACAGTTCTATCAGTAAAGTATCCCGCAGTGTGCGCAAAGGTGGAAAATCAATATATATAGTTGGAAATCGTACTGTTAAAAACGTACAACTTCCTACCGACCAATTTATCGCAGAAAAATTTACGGAAAACGGTTTTTTGCATTTGATAACTTATGAAAGAGCATTAAGTAATAAATCAATGCCTTGTCGTAATTCGCCAACAAATAAAGCGGGAAAAACTGTCGCCACGATGCTTTGGGAGTATATTGTTGTGTGTGAAAAAATGAAATAATACAAAATATGAGAATAACTATTCCACAGATAAAAAGTAAAGGTGCAAAAGCTAAACTTGTATCACAGATGATGAATATTGTCCGCTTGTTTGTAACTTTGGCACAAACAATTTCGCACAACATAATCACGAAGTAAGAAAAAAACAGTTAAAACTGGAACTGGTATAATTGAAAAACTTTAATATTTAAAAAATAAACAATAATTTTGGCGCGAATTTTAGCAATAGATTATGGACAAAAACGTGTTGGGATTGCAGTAACCGATAATTTACAGATAATAGCAACTGCATTGGACACAATACATTCAAAAGATGTTATAGCATATATTTCCAAATATGTCGAACGGGAAACTGTTGAATTGTTTGTTGTGGGTTTTCCAAAAGATTTACAAAACAAAACTACCGATGCAACAAAATATGTGGAAGCATTTATAAAACATCTCGGCAAAACATTCCCAAATATTCCGATAGTAACAACTGACGAACGTTTTACATCCAAAATTGCATTTCGTGCAATGATAGATGGAGGGCTGAAAAAAAATGCCAGACGCGACAAGGCTATGATTGACAAAATAAGCGCTGTAATAATTTTACAGTCGTATTTGGAACAAAAACAAAATGAAAAAAACAGAGAATAAATACATATTAATATTAACATATAAATTAAATTTATGATATTACCGATTTATGTTTACGGCGCGCCCGTACTGAAAAAAAACGCCGAAGAAATTGACCCTGCGTATCCTGAACTGCAAACATTCATTGCCGATATGTTTGAAACAATGGCGCACAGCGAAGGAATAGGCTTGGCTGCGCCTCAGGCAGGAAAATCAATTCGACTGTTTGTGCTTGATGCAAGCGTATTTGCAGATGACAAACCGGAACTTGCAAATTATAAAAAAGTTTTTATAAATCCTGTGATACTGGAACGCGCAGGCGAAAAAATACGATACAATGAAGGATGCCTGAGTTTTCCCAAACTTCACGAAGATGTTTATCGCGAACCACGTGTAAGAGTCGAATATTATGACGAAAATTTTGAAAAACACGATGAATGGTTCGACGGAGTTGTTGCCCGAATAATTCAACATGAATACGACCATCTGGACGGAAAACTTTTTATAGAACGACTGTCGCCATTACGGCGCAAACTGATAGCATCAAAACTGAAACGAATCTCAAAAGGAGATTTTTCTGCATCATACAAAACAAAATTATAAACTGAAACATTACTTATTATGGGAGCTTTTCATGCTTACGATATTCGCGGAATTTACAATGTGGATTTCAACAAAAACGATGTTTACAAAATAGGATTTTATCTTCCGCAATTATTAAAAACAAACGAAATTCTGGTTGGCAGAGATGTACGCACATCTTCTCCCGAAATTTTTGAATACCTGTGCAAAGGCATAACCGACGCCGGCGCAAACGTTTTCAATACAGGGCTTGCGACAACGCCAATGGTGTATTTTGCCACAGCCAAATACAACTTTAAAGCATCCGTGCAAATTACAGCATCGCACAATGGACGCGAATACAACGGACTGAAAATATCGCGCGAAAATGCACTGCCCGTAGGACTGGATGCGGGACTTGGCGAACTGCAAAAAATCATAACAGCGCAAACTCCGATTCCCGTTGAACATAAAGGCGAAATAAAAACATTGAACGCAAAAGATGACTATCTCGCCTTTCTCAAACAATATCAAGGCAACTGCGATAATCTGAAAATTGGAGTTGATGTATCAAACGGAATGGCAGCCTTGCTTATCAAAGATTTATTGGGAGATAAACCCGTTTATATTTATGATGAACTGGATGGAACTTTCCCCAACCATGAAGCAAATCCGCTTATTCCCGAAAATATCGCCGACTTAAAAAAACTTGTAATCAGCAATAAATGCGATGTCGGAATTATTTTCGATGGCGATGCCGACCGCGTAATGTTTGTTGACGAAAACGGTAAATTCATTTCGCCCGACCTGATGATTGCCGTGCTGGGACATTATTTTCTGGAAGGAAAAAATATAAAAGCAAAAGTTTTACAGGACATCCGAACATCAAAATCGGTAGGCGAATATCTTGCACAGTTTGGAGCGGAAATGCACACATGGCGAGTAGGACGCGCCTATGCAGCGCCAAAACTTCGCGAAATTGACGGGCTTTTTGGCGGAGAACTTGCAGGACATTTTTACTTCAAAGATTTTTTCTACTCCGATAGCGGAATGTTGGCTTGCCTTATAATACTTGATGTGATTGCAAATATGAAGCGTAAAGGAATTTCGTTGAGCCAACTGATTGCAAAAATAGAAGGATATAAAAATTCAGGCGAAATAAATTTTAAAATCGAAAATAAAAAAGCGGCAATGGACGCCGTGCGAAAATATTTTATTTCAACCGAAAACGCTACCAAAATTATGGATTTTGATGGATACAGAATTGAATTTACCGATTGGTGGTTTAATATACGCCCATCCAATACCGAGCCGTATTTGCGATTTATTGCCGAAGCAAAAACTGAAAATTTACTTGCAGAAAAAGTAAATAAAACTAAAACAATATTGGCAAAGTTCATGTAAATGATCGTTTTTCACCAATCAAATTCAGGCGACATTGAGAAATGAAAATTTTGTTGGGAAAAAACAACAGAAATTTTGACTTGTTATTTGAGCATTTTCTCAAATACCTCAAGCCAACAAATAAAACATCCCACACAAGTTGCATTTGTGCGGGATGTTTTATATTTCCTTACTTACTCATTCACTATTCGCAATTACATTCAAAGTTGTAATTTACTTCGTATGCGCCTAATTCTATTTGAGATTCTTGGATGCGAGGGGCGCTTTCTATGTCTGTCGGTTCGCGGTTGAGGGCGTTGTTGCCGGCGTTGAGCGCTGGACTGCCAAGTTGCGGGCGATAATAACCATCTATGCTTGGCGCGGCTGATGCTGAAACAGGATGCATAAAGGCAGGAGCATTTGACGGATTTGTACCGTTTATGTTGCCTGTGCCTGAAGGATTCAAATCCTGCACTAATGAATACTGATATGCAGGTGAACCGCCTGTGCTGTGAACATTATTATTGCTGCCTGCGGCATTGCCCCAAACTATGGAATTACCAATTTGAG
>JAISNL010000126.1 GCA_031276235.1 Prevotellaceae bacterium
TTAAATACTAAATTGTTCAAAAAACCTTTAGATATTTGTAATCCATCATTATTTCTGTTTGCAATCTTAAAGTAAAAACTAAAGTTTTCACCCTCGTTGAATATTGTTGATGGTTCGCCTTGTTCGTTCAACAGGCAAAATTCAAACTCTATACCGTTAGCAGCATAATTAATTACAGGATTTGCGCTACCTATGGTTATCTCATGGAAATCTACATTATCCGCATTTTCCTTCCCGCAGGCAACCACTCCTGCTAAAATCAGCAATATTGCTGTGGTTTTTAATATTGTCTTTTTCATAACTTTTTTGTTTTATTTGATTAATATTTAAAATAAAAGAATTTATTTTTAACATTATTTGCTCTTATTTTTTGTTGTAAAGCGAATAAGAAAACTTTTTGCGGCTCTCGTTTCAATTGCGAGAGCCTTTATTTATGCCGTTTCGGGCAAGTTTTATATCAGTTTGCATGGCTTGCTCATTTAATTATTTGGCGTAAAATTATAAAATTCTTTTTTAATAAGTAAACCTCAAAAGGTTAAATTTAATTAATCATTGAGATTCATTTCAAATTATTTTTTATGGACAGCAAAGGTCTCATAATTCAAATAAAATTTTTTTTGAATTATTTTGTAACATTATTGCCTTTCATACGTCTTATGTGTAAAAATACAAAATGATAATTTGTAAAATGAAAATATATGAAAATAAAATTATGCTTAACATGGGTGACAATACGTTCACCAAACAGTAATGCAGGTTTGAATGAAGGCGGATTGTTTTGAAAACATTGGAAATTAAAAAAAGTCGCCACGCAAAGCGGCGACCACACATAGATAAATAGTCAAAAACAATTGTTTTTATTCCGGACCGATAGCCGAAACAGGACAAGCATCGGCGCAAGTTCCACAACTTGTACAAATGCTTGGATCAATGGAGTAAACATCTCCCGGAATAATAGCTTCGACAGGACATTCGCCTGCACACGTACCACAAGACGTACATTCGTTTTCGTTAATTTTATAAGCCATTTTTATTAAATTTTTAATTAAACATCCGACAAAAGTACATTAAACATTCTATTTGTCAAAATATTTACGGCGTTTATTTGTTTTTTTTGCAGTAAGGCGCTGAAATACAACGAAAATGTTAAATCAAATTTTGATTGTACAGAACGATAACCAATATTAATGATATTTAAAATATCTAAAATATAACAGAAATCAATATTAAATGTATAACTTTGTAGCACAAAATAAAAGACAATAAATTACATATGATATTAAAAATTAAAAGTGAAATAAAAAATTTATTGAAATCGGTACTGCTGTCAGTGAACCGAAAAAAGTAGAAGAAACATCGGCTGTTAGCGAATCTAAAGCCGAAGACGTTCCGATTAATTCGGAATCAAATTAATTAATTATGAATTTAAATTAAGAATGAAATGAGAAATTTATTAAAATCAGCGCTGTTGATAACAGCCTTATCGCTTGCCTTTACAACGGCAAATGCACAAACAGGAAAAATAATATTTGAAAATACTTCGTATGATTTCGGGTCAAACATTTCCGAAAAAAGCGAAAATATAACACATCGTTTTGTATTTACCAATCAAGGCGATGTTCCTGTGACCATACAAGATGTTAGCTCATCCTGTGATTGTACAACTCTGGCATGGACAAAAGAACCTGTAGCTTCGGGCGAACAGGGATTTGTTGATGTAATCTATAACCCGGCAAATCGTTCGGGAAACTTCACTGAAAATATAGAAGTAAAAAGCGACGGCGACCCGCAAACAATATCGTTGACAATATCGGGCGCAGTTGTCAATGAACCGGAACATGAAGAAACTCCGGATAATGCAGAAAATTAAATTAATTATTAACTTAAAGATAATACAATAAAATGAAAAATTTATTAAAATCAGCGCTGTTGATAACAGCATTATCATTTGCCTGCACAATGGCAAATGCGCAAACAGGAAAAATGGTATTTGAAAATCCTTCGCACGACTTCGGAGCAAATGTTCCCGAAAAAGGCGGAAGCGTAACACACCGTTTTGTATTTACCAATCAGGGCGATGCGCCTGTAACCATACAAAACGTTAAAGCATCCTGCGGCTGTACCACTCCTGCATGGACAAAAGAACCTGTTGCCCCGGGCGAACAGGGATTTGTTGATGCAACGTACAATCCTGCAAATCGTCAGGGAAATTTCACCAAAAGTTTGACAGTAACGAGCAACGGCGATCCGCAAACAATATCATTGATAATATCGGGTACTGTTGTAGGAGAACCAAAAGTGGAAGAATCTCAAGTTGTGGACGAACCGAAAACAGAATAATTTTCCACGGTTCTTAGGCAGAATGAAATAAAGTTATAAATTCGGAAAATTAAAATAAAATGAGAAATTTATTAAAATCAATATTTTTATTAGCGGTTTTATCATTTGCATTTACATCAATTGATGCACAAACAGGCAAAATAGTATTTGAAAATCCTTCACACAACTTCGGGTTATCTATTCCCGAAAAAGGCGGAAATGTGACGCATCGTTTTGTGTTTACCAATAAAGGCGATGCTCCTGTAACCATACAAAATGTTACGGCATCCTGCGGTTGCACTACTCCCGCATGGACAAAAGAACCGGTAGCGCCGGGCGAGCAGGGATTTGTGGATGCAACTTATCGTCCCGCCGGTCGTCCGGGAGCGTTTAAGAAAAATCTTAACGTAACCAGCAACGGCAATCCTAAAATGATATCGCTGTCAATATCGGGTACTGTTGTTAAATCTCCGCTTACTGTTGAAGAAGAATTTCCTGTTATTCTGGAAGGAATAAGATTGACGGGAAAAGCATTTGCCTTTGCTCGCGTTGCCATAACTGAAAAGGAAAGCAAACCAAGCGAAGTGAAAGTTTACAACAGCAGCGAAATTCCTGCTGAAATATCTTTCAAAAATGTTCCTGATTATCTGAAAATTCAACCGGTAACGCTTCAGCCGAAAGAAAAAGGAATAATCAAGGCTGTATATGCGCGAACAAAACATGCAAAATACGGTACGCATATTAATGAAATAGAAGTGTTTGTGAACGGTAAAAAATTACAGGAAACATTAACGTCAACAATCACTCTTATACCTGCGGCATCAAACGACCAAAACGCTGCAAAACCCGTTCTGAATTTTATAAACAATAATTATACATTCAGCAACATCAAGCAGGGTTCGGTAGTGTCAAACGAGTATAAATTCAAAAATACAGGTCAGGCTGATTTGGAAATACTGGCTGCCAATGTGGTAAATGCAAATGAGAATAATCCGAAAATTACTTTTCCGGAAATAGTCAGACCGGGAGAAGAAGGATCTATAAAAGTTGTTTTAAATACTAAAAAATTAAAAGGATTACAGGATTTTAATATTGAACTTATAACTAATGCCATCTCTCCCGTATCGAGTATTGCATTAAGAGGAAACATTATTGAATAAATTTGTTAATGGATAATACATTTCTTGAAAAAAGTGCATTACAAGTTAATGATGGCGTAGAACAGCCACCGATAGTGAATCCGAATGCAATATCACGATTTAAGAAGTTTCAGCACAAAATGCCTTCAGCAAACGAATTTGTTGAAGGTATTTTGTGTAAAAACACAACAATGCTAAGCAAAGCCATTACTCTTGTAGAAAGTTCATTGCCTCAACATTATACCTTGGGACAGGAAGTTATTGAACGATGTTTACCTTATTCGGGCAATTCAATACGCATAGGAATAACAGGAGTTCCGGGCGCAGGCAAAAGCACTTTTATAGAAACATTCGGAAAAATGCTGACTGCACAGGGCTGTAAACTTGCCGTGCTTGCAATAGATCCAAGCAGCGAACGATCAAAAGGCAGTATTCTTGGCGATAAAACTCGCATGGAAACACTTTGCGCCGACCAAAATGCCTTTATTCGTCCCAGCCCGTCGGCAGGCTCGCTTGGCGGAGTGGCGCGCAAAACCCGCGAAAGCCTTATCCTTTGCGAAGCGGCAGGCTTTGATGTAATTTTCATTGAAACAGTTGGCGTAGGGCAGTCGGAAACGGCTGTACATTCAATGGTTGATTTCTTTTTGTTGCTTTTAATTTCGGGAGGAGGCGACGAATTGCAAGGCATAAAACGCGGAATAATGGAAATGGCAGACTTGCTTGCCATAACAAAAGCAGATGGCGAAAATATTACAAAAGCAGAACAATCCCGCATTTTATATCAGGGCGCAATGCACTTTTTGCCGCAGTCCGAATCGGGCTGGGCGCCGAAAACTCTTACATGTTCATCTTATGCCAACACAGGATTGACCGAAATATGGGACGTAATAAATGAATATCTGAATTTCACAAAAGCAAACGGATATTTCAACAAAAACAGATTGCGGCAGTCTAAATACTGGATGTACGAAACCATAAATTCATATCTGCACGATAATTTTTATCAAAATCCCGATATAAAAGGAAAACTTGCCACTTACGAAAATGCCGTACTGTCGGATAAATTAAGCTCATTCAAAGCTGCAAAACAGTTATTTGATATTTATACCGAACTGGCAAAAAAACAGGAATTATAAATTCAACATCCTAATGTAACATCATTATGCAAATCTATTTTTTGCATAAGTTGTATTTGTTAATTGAAATTTTTCTTTCTTTGTGCAAAAAAATTATTACCTTTGTAACAAATTAATATTACACAATACCCAGACAACTGCATTGTGGAAATTTTTGTTTTTAATGTTTTTCATAAGTATGAAATTTTTTAAATGGTGGTGAAAACTTTAGGGTTTTCACCTTTTGTTTTGAAAAATATTATTACCTTTGCACTCGATGTTTATACATAATGAGGTACTGTGTTCTTTTCAAATTTTTTTATGTTAAAAAAAATAAAATTCTTATCTTTGTGTCATGTCCTACTATGGGTTGACACAAAAAATCAGAAAAGATGACAGACAACAAACCAGTCAACAGGAGAAGTTATATTCGGTACAGTATTTGCTTTAAGGAAAAAGTTGTACAGAAAGTATCCTCGGGTTCGAGTATAGAAGAAGTACGCCGAAGATACGGAATAAAAGGGACAAACACAGTCC
>JAISNL010000001.1 GCA_031276235.1 Prevotellaceae bacterium
TCCGTCAGTTTACGAGGACGACCGCTACGGGCTTTATCCAATAAACCCTGCGTCCCTTCTGCATCAAAACGGTTTATCCAATTACGAATCTGTTTAAAGCTTACGTTGTACAATTTTGCCAAGGCGCGACTTGACATACCCATAGATGACTGGTAAACAGCATAAATGCGAATGCCCAATTTGTGTTTTACATCGCCATCTATGATTGCTTTAATTTGTTCGGATGTATAGTTCTCCAATGCTTTTACTTTACGTCCCATAATATTTTTATTTGTTTCTGATGACAAAGATATATATAATATGTGTATTTATTTAAGGAGAATTATATAGATGCCCAAAAAAAAAATTTTTTTGAGGGGAGAAGTTTTTCTATTTTTTTAGTGCGTTTATATCGGGTAATGAATTGAGGATTTAAGGATATGCCAATTACAAGTTTAAACCTTTTTGATTTAATCGTATCAAATGTAACGTAAATAAATTTAATTGTTAATATTAAAACAGATTATGGTATGAAAAAATTATTAATTTTTATGTTATACACAATGTTTTTGTGTTTTTCGGCTGCAGCGCAGCAAAAAGTAGAAAAGTCCAGAAAAAATCATGAAAAACCCGACAAAGAAAAAATCATTGAAAAAAAATGTAAACAGGTTGCAGAACGGCTTATGCTGGATGATGCTGCTACTGAAAAATTTCTATCCGTTTATAAGGATTATCTGAATGAATTGAGCGGAAATATTGAGTTAAAAAAATTTCAGGACGATAAGGTAACAAATGATTCTGATATTGATAAAAACATGCGGGATGAATTTGCAAAAACACGTAAAACAGTTGATATTAGAGAAAAATATTACAACGAATTTCGCACGTTTCTGACGGCAAAGCAGGCAAAAACCGCAATAAAAATGCACGATAGAAAAAATCATTACAAAAAACGATTTGCCAAGTCAGACAATTTATTCAAAAAACAGTTGGATTTTAGTCATGACAAGCAACGGCTCAATAAAGCAAATCCATCGCAGCAATAAAACAGCAAATAATTTTATATCTGATAAAAAGACGGCTTTTTGCCGTCTTTTTTAATCGAAATATCTGTAAAGAATTGTTATTTGTTTCGATTTTGACATGTCTCCGGGATTTGTGCCTTTGCGTCCTTCGGGAATTGGCGCTTTGTGCTTTGCAAAATGCTGAATCCATGCGTCTGTCATGTTGCCTTTATCATCGCAAAAAGTCATTTTTTTTGCTTTGAATATGGGTTTGCCTTTGTTGTTTTTGAAAGCAAGATATACCAGTTCGCTGCAATAATATTCATCGTTGTCGGGTGAATAAACATAATCGTAAGGCTTGCCTAAATATGTTTCCGCATTTTTTATGGCTTGCGGAATAATCTCAAAATATTTGCTTTGTAATCTTCCTACCGCCACTATTGGTTTTCCGCTTATTTTGTGCGAACTGTTCAGAAAAGTGTCAATAATTACTTTGCGCACTTTGGGCGGAGTGGCTTCAATTACAAAAATTTTGCCGTCTTCTATCGAAACAATGCCTACATGCGTGTAATTTACGCTGTCTGCTCCAGATGTGACTTGAGCAATGGCATCGCTCAATGCTGTACTTTTCCCTGCTTGAAACAGCAAATCGCCAGATTTCAAATCAAACTGGGCAAAAATGTTTGACGTACAGGCAAGTAAAACTATCAATAAAATTACTTTTTTCATAACATTTTTTTGTTTTTCAACAGTTCAACACTTCGTTTTACGAACAGAGCAAGCGCTTCGCCTTTCAGTTTATTGTTCGACAGCAAGGCAATATCTATTAACTGTTTAACCTTATCATTATTTTTGCCGAAGCTACTCAACAAATCATTTTTACTTTGATTTGCCGAATCAATTTTTTGCTCAATTGTGTTTATTTCGTCTTTGACTGATTGCGATATTTCTTCTTCTTTTTTGTTTTTACTGTCGGCATCCAATTTGTCTTTTTGTTCGCTCAATTGTTTTATTTCATTGTTCAAGGGGTTCAATTTTTCATCGAGAGTGATTGATTTTTCCGAATTTATTGAATTGATAATCGCATGATTGCTGTTAATAACAAAATTGTACGAATCGGGCATTTTCCCATAAAAATTTAAGCCTCCGCTCATTGCCGACATGTCTTTCATTCTGCGCATAAATTCGTTTTGTGTAATCATTACCGGCATGTCGGTTTCGGATAAAGGTTCGAATGTTATCACAAAATTTTCCTTATCGTTATCGGGCAGATTTACTTCAAAAACTTTTTTCAGGTCATTTTCCTGTTCTCCTGTCAGCGATGATTTTCTTTTTTCATCTTTTGCAATTAAATTGTCTATACTGTCGGAATCAACGCGTACGAAACGTGAATCTTTAAATTGCTGTTCAAGTTTGCTGATATAATGAGAATCAAGTTGACAATCCATTAGCAACACGTTGTAACCTTTATTTTTTGCATTATCAATAAACGTATATTGAGCATCTTTATCGGTGGCGTACAGATAAATCAATGTTCCATTTTTATCTTTCTGGTTGTTCTCTATAAGAGTTCTGTATTCTTCAAATGTAAGATATTTGTCGTCGGTATCTCGCATCAGAGCAAATTTTTCGGCGCGTTCGTAAAATTTTTCATCGCTTATCATTCCATATTCGATAAACAATTTCAAATCGTCCCATTTTTCTTCAAACTGTTGGCGATTATTTTTGAAAATATCGTTTAATCTGTCAGCAACTTTTTTACTTATATGTCCCGATATTTTTTTTACACTGGCATCGCTTTGCAGATAACTGCGCGAAACGTTCAGCGGTATGTCGGGCGAATCTATTACGCCTTGCAAAAGCGTAAGAAAATCAGGAACGACTCCTTCAACCGAATCGCTGACAAACACTTGATTGCAATAAAGTTGAATACGGTTGCGATTAATATCAATATTGGATTTTATTTTGGGAAAATACAAAATTCCAGTTAAGTTGAACGGATAATCTACATTCAAATGAATGTAAAACAGAGGTTCATCGCTCATTGGATAAAGAGTTTGGTAAAATTTTTTATAATCATCATCTGTCAATTCGCTTGGTTTGCGCATCCACAAAGGGTTTGTGTCATTGATTATTCTGTCCTTATCTGTATCTGCATATTTGTTGTCTTTCCATTCCTGTTCTTTTCCGAAAGCAATAGGCACGGGCAAAAACTTGCAATATTTATTAAGCAGTTTTTCTATACGCGAAGTTTCCAAAAATTCTTCGCAGTCGGCTGATATATGCAGCACAATATCGGTTCCGCGCTGTGTTTTATCCGATTCTTCAAGCGTATATTCAGGCGAGCCGTCGCATGACCAATGTACTGCAGCCGAATCATTCCACGATTTGCTAAAAATTTCAACCTTGTCGGCAACCATAAACGATGAATAAAATCCCAATCCAAAATGCCCGATAATTCCGTTTGCCTGATCTTTATATTTTGTTAAAAATTCTTCAGCGCCGGAAAAGGCAATTCTGTTAATATATTTTTCTATTTCGTCTGCAGTCATGCCGATTCCTCTGTCCGAAACAGTTATCGTTTTTTCATTTTTATCTATTCGCACGTCTATTTTCAAATCATCTGTTTCGCCTTTAAATTCGCCTGTTGAAGCGATAACTTTAAGTTTTTGAGAAGCATCAACTGCATTTGAAATCAATTCGCGCAAAAAAATTTCATTATCCGAATATAAAAATTTTTTGATAATCGGGAAGATATTTTCCGTAGTTACTCCAATTTTTCCTTTCATAATTTTATTGTTTTATTTTAGTTTGCGATTTTTTGCAAATAACAACAACCGTGCCATGCAAAAAAACACGACAAAATGACAGATTACATGGCATTGCTATGCTAACTGTTCTTTGTACAAAGATGATTTTATTAAATATCAATAGAACTGATTCAGTTTGTATTATTCATTCAACATCAGGCTCATGTATGGTGTTTGTCCGTCAAAAACAAATTCTGTAAGTTGGGCGATATTCCATGCCACGCGCGTATTTTCAAGCGGAAATTTTATACATTTTGAATTTAATATTGTATAGCAGCCGCTATTTTCGGTAATTACATCATCTTTCACAAAAATTGTTTTTATTAAATTGCTATGCGTTTTTGCATAAAGTTGCAGCATTTTTTCAACGCATATTATTCGCATCATACCAAATGCTCTGCAATGTTTTTTTTGAGGAATATCAATGTAAATCAAATCATTGCTCCCGATTCTTTCAGATATTGTTTTCAACAGAGTATCCGACACTTCCTGTGTTTCGGCAAAATGTTCAATAATAGCAAATCCGGCGTTTATAGGCGATGCAAATGATATTCCTGCAATTTTACTTGCATTTTCGGCAATCAGCGTTGTTCCGCCACTGTTGTAAATATCTTCGCATACGGTTTCAAAATCGCTGAAAGAATGTTGTATGCAGCACTTCCGCTCGCTCATTTTGCGTGTGAAATATTCGAAAGCGCTACTTTTGTTTTCTTCCGAATATTCATATATTTTATAGCGGTTTGAGATATTAAAACTGCGAGTATTTATATGCTTTTGCGTGCGATAGAATATGGTTTTGAAATCATTTTTTTTGTAAATGTCAAATAGATACAAATCGGCAGGAATAAGAAATGCTGCGTAAATGCCATTGCCAAACAGATGGTTGTACGTTTTTTTCAAAAGTTTTGTCATAAAACCCTGTTTGCGAAAATTAGGATGAGTACAAATTGCTGACAAATATGCTGTATCTATTTCTGCATCAAAAAAAGTCATTTTGTATGGAATTACCTGCAAAGCTGCAACAAGAGTGTTATTTTCCAATACTGTAAAATGATTTTGTTCTGTATATCGTTTGTTAAAATAAAAATCCACAAACTGGTCATTGTCATCGAAACAAAGCTTGTAAAGTGATGTCGCCAATTTTTTTGATTGCCGCTGTTTTTCCAAGTCAATATTTATATCATTATGATTCATTTTTGCAATTAATAATTCAACTACTTATGCTTTTCAAATGTTATCAATCAATTGCACGCTGTGTTTTTCTAAAATCAGTTCGGGCTGATATGATAATTTTGCTTTTCGCAAGCCGGGAATATCAAGGTCTTCTTCGCGGTTGATATAAATATACTGTTCTGGAATATGTTTAGCAAACAGGTTGTTTATCATAGTATAAGCGCCTTCGATATTTCTATCGGCTTTTTCGATGCAAACATCAAAAGTTTCGTAATTTATGGGATTTCCGTAGGTGAACGCCGCTATTTTTCCATTTACAAACAACATGCCGCCAAGCAAATCGAGCGCTTCCATGTTGTTTATTGCCAACGTCAGCGCTGTGCGTTCTGCTAATAATGTATCTCTTTCTTCGGAAGTTACATTTGTATCATACCATGATTTTTCAAGTTTTATACACTCGCCAACCATGTCGGGCGTAAGAATTTTATATTCGTAATTATCATTATTTTTAATAAATCTGTTAATGAAATTTCGTTTAGATTGCAGTTTTTTACCTTTTAGCGTTACAAGATTTTCACGTAAATAAATGTAATCCGAATATTTTCGATTTACCGAATATTTAAATGCCTTGGGCATTGCTTCTTCAAGTTCGGCGCACATGTTTTTACATGCTCCTTCCATTCTGAAAGGCTTTTGCATTGATTTTGCATCATCAATTATTGCTGTTAATGCCTGCCTTAAATTACCTTCGCCTATAGGCATCATGTAAACGAGTTCGCTGTTGTAAAAAAAACGCATCAGCAGAAAATCATTGACTACTGCATATTGTGTGCCGTATAAAAACGACCAGCTGAATAAATTTGCAAATGACAATTCGCAATTTCTTCGCCATTGTTTCAGCGTAAATGACTGTATAATTTCCTTATCGTTTAATGTTATATTTTTGAATGTTATCATATTGAATCTTTGTTTGCTTTGTCTTTGATGTATATAAATCAAATTTTCAAATCCCAATTTATCGGCGTAAGACCTTGGCGCTCCAGCAGTTCATTGGTTTTGGAAAAATGCCTGCATCCCGAAAAGGCATTGCCTGCAAGCGGTGATGGATGCGCGGCTTCAAGCACAAAATGTTTTCGTGTGTCAATCAAGTTTTTTTTTGAACGCGCAAAATTTCCCCAAAGTAAAAATACAACTCCGCTTTTGTTTTCCGAAATTTTACGGATTACGGCATCCGTAAATGTTTCCCATCCTGCTTTGCTGTGCGATGCGGCTTCGTTTGCACGTACGGTAAGTATGGAATTTAACATAAATACGCCCTGTTCTGCCCATTTTTCAAGGCAACCGTGATTTGGCGGCGCAATTCCCAAATCGTTTTGAATTTCTTTGTAAATATTGATTAGCGATGGCGGCGGTTTTATTCCATGCTGCACCGAAAAACAAAGCCCGTGAGCCTGCTTCGCTCCATGATACGGATCTTGTCCGAGCATTACAACTTTCAATCTGTTGAAAGGCGTTTTTTCAAAAGCATTGAAAATCATTTTTCCCGGCGGATAGACGGTTTTTCCTGCTTCGATTTCGGATTTTATAAATGCTGTGATTTTTTCAAAATAATCTTTGTCAAACTCGCTTTGCAAAATATATTTCCACGATTCTTCAATTTGTACTTTCATATATCGTTTTTTTTGTTCGCAAAAATAGGAAAATTAATTGATTCGACAGTTTCTGAAATAAAACAGGACTTTTGATAAAATTGAAAAATATCAATCATGCAGTATTTGTTGAATGTATTAACAATCAAAATATTTCAACTCTTCAGCCAAGTCCACAAACGGATATTTCGCTTGTAAAAGTTTTGTTTTTTCAAGATATGTTTTAAGAAATTTTTTGTGTTCATCGCTGTCTGGATTGAATGTCCTGTGAGATTTTGCTATTGATATTTTCTCTATTTCTTCAATTAATTTCAGCGATTCATTGCATATTGCAGCATTTGCAAATTTTTGCCAAATGTAATCAACGGCAAGATTTGAAGGATGCAACATGTCGGCAGCATAAAAACGATAGTCGCGCAATTCATCCATCATGATTTCGTAAGCAGGAAAATATTGGCATCGGCTGTTGTTGCGACAAATTTCGTCAGTTGCAATCAGCAAGCGAGATTTACTTAACTGATTTTCGTGAGCGCCATCGCTTAAATGTCTTACCGGACTGACTGTAAAAATAAAATTGGCATCATTGTTTACTGTCATGATATTTTGTATTGACCTGTTCATAATTTTTACAGTATCATCAATATTCAAAACGATTTTTTCAAATTCAAAAGAAGGAATTTTATGGCAGTTTGCAACAATTTTATCGGTTTTTTTATATTTGTAGCCAACTGCCGAACCAAAGGTTATTAGTATGTTTTTTGCATTTTTCAAAAATTCCGAACCGCGTTGTTTTGCTATGTTCATTTTGTTTAAAGTATATTGTTTGTCCATTGACGAAAACGAAGTATGATAGCAAAAATTATAATATAAACCATTGTGCTGCAACAAGTCATTTTCGGTAATTTTTGTGTTTGCAATCAACAGTTCAATGCTGTTTGCAATCGAAAAAGGATTGTACACAACGCCAAAAGGATTTATGCAAACATTAAATTTGGCATCAAGCAAACGCTCTCCGATATTGTTAGCAAAACATGAACCAAGCATTAGAATTTTGCTTGTGTGGCTTAATTTTTCATCAAAAGATTTTATCTCTGTTTTTGTTTGTAATTGCATTTTTTTTGTTTTTGACAACGCTAATATACTACATTTTAGGAAATATGAACTGTTTTGAATAACAATCAATTTTTTTCAAATGAATTATAGAATGTAAATGAACGCAATTTTGAATAGCGTCATCAACTGTATGAAATGCACAAAAAACAATTATTACTGCCGGTAAAAAAATAGGTTATCTTTGTAATCAGAACAAAACAAGGTAACCCATGAGCAAAAGTACAAATTTTACCGGACAGTCGGTTGAAAAAGTTGGATATTAAGTGTCTGCTTGCGATAGATTCTATCACCATAACCCTGTTTAAGGAATATACTGAAGGGTTGCGGGCGGTTGCGGAAAAACAGCATAAAAGTGCATACGGTAATAGATTTGAGTTACAACATGCCCTGTCTGGTACATTACGCGGAAATTGCCCTGCACAACCATGTGTCGATGTCCGAAATTCATTTGGAATCAGGATATTTTATCACCTTCGATAAAAGATACGTTGATTATTCGGAATATGAATACTTTACAAAAGAAGGCGTTTTTTATGTAACCCGTCTTAAGTATAATGGCGGAAACTCATATACAAACAAAAATGGCAATATCAAAACTCGCTGTTTCCTGCAATACAGGGGCTTGCTTTTGAAAATTGAAAATATAATATCTTATTATCAACAATATACAAGATTTTAACAATGATTTTTTGACTTTAGCGGACAACAATGATTAAATATTTCAACATTAAACCATGAATTTT
The DNA here is from genome assembly GCA_031276235.1 of Prevotellaceae bacterium. Lineage (GTDB taxonomy): Bacteria > Bacteroidota > Bacteroidia > Bacteroidales > UBA932 > JAIRKV01. Next base: position 8,472 of record JAISNL010000001.1, read on the forward strand.
TATTTTACTACCTTTGCTGATATTTTAAAATTTTGAAGATGTCTGAACGTATAATTATTCTTAACTTTGGTTCTCAAACCACTCAACTTATAGCCCGCAGATTGCGCGAACTGAATGTGTATTGCGAAATATTTCCATATAATAAATTCCCCGAATATCAGGATGATATTCGCGGCGTAATTTTTTCGGGAAGTCCTTTTGCCGTTTACGACAAAGATGCTTTTAAGTTGGATATTTCAAACATTTGCAATAATTTTCCTGTGCTGGGAATTTGCTATGGAGCGCAGTTGATTGCTCACGCTTCGGGAGGAAAGGTAGAAGCCGCCGGAACACGTGAATACGGACGCGCCAATTTGTCTGTTGTTGACAGTTCAAATCCTTTGTTGAAAAACGTAAACGCAAATTCTCAAATATGGATGTCGCACGGAGATACAATAACCGAAATTCCAGATAATTTTGAAGTCATTGCAAGTACAGATAAAGTAGCCATTGCCGCATTTCAAATCAAAAATAAACACACATGGGGCGTACAGTTTCATCCCGAAGTTTTTCACAGCGCAGATGGAATGAAAATTTTTGAAAACTTTTTAGACATTTGCAAATGCAAACGAAATTGGACACCTGCATCATTTATAGAAACCACAATAGCCGATTTGAAGCAAAAACTCGGTAACGACAAGGTTGTACTTGGATTGTCGGGCGGAGTTGACAGTTCGGTAACCGCAGTTTTGCTACACAGAGCAACAGGTAAAAATCTTACCTGTATATTTGTAGATAACGGCTTGCTGCGCAAAAATGAATTTGAAAATGTGCTGAATGATTATAAACATCTTGGATTAAATGTAACAGGAATTGATGCAAAAAACAAATTCTATACGGCTCTTACAGGTATTGTCAGTCCAGAACAAAAGCGCAAAATAATAGGTAAAAACTTCATTGATATTTTTGAAGGAGAAGCGGCAAAATTAACAAATGTAAAATGGCTCGGGCAAGGAACAATTTATCCAGATATTATTGAATCGCTTTCAATTACTGGCACAACTATCAAATCGCATCATAACGTAGGCGGATTGCCAGAACACATGAAATTGAAACTTGTAGAACCGCTTCGCTTGCTTTTTAAGGATGAAGTTCGCCGCGTAGGCATGGAACTTGGAATGTCCGAAAATCTTATCAATAGGCATCCTTTTCCTGGTCCTGGACTGGGAATTCGTATTATCGGAGAAATTACGCCCGAAAAAGTTAGAATATTGCAAGATGCCGACGATATTTACATAAATCTTCTGCGTCAATATAATCTGTACAACGATGTCTGGCAGGCATGTACAATTTTGTTGCCTGTGCGTTCAGTAGGCGTCATGGGGGATGAACGCACGTATGAAAATACAATTGCTCTGCGTGCAGTAACATCAACCGATGCAATGACGGCAGACTGGGCAAAACTGCCTTACGACTTTCTATCAAAAGTATCTAACGAAATTATAAATAAAGTAAAAGGCGTAAACAGAGTTGTATATGATATAAGTTCAAAGCCGCCTGCAACTATTGAATGGGAATAAATTACAATAAGAAATCTTTGCAAAGCGGCACATAAAAAAACGTATTCTTCTAATTTTATATAATTCTCCTTAAATAAATACACATATTATATATATCTTTGTCATCAGAAACACATAAAAATATTATGGGACGTAAAGTAAAAGCATTGGAGAACTATACATCCGAACAAATTAAAGCAATCATAGATGGCGATGCAAAACACAAATTGGGCATTCGCATTTATGCTGTTTATCAGTCATCTATTGGTATGTCAAGTCGCGCCTTGGCAAAAGTGTACAACGTAAGCTTCAAACAAATTCGTAATTGGATAAACCGTTTTGATACAGAAGGGCAGCAGGGTTTATTGGATAAAGCCCGTAGCGGTCGTCCTCGTAAACTGACGGAAAATCAACTATATGAGTTGCAATCCGTATTGTTGGACAGTCCAGAACAACATGGTTACAATACAGCGAACAGGTCGGCTACTTTGGTTAAGGACTTTAGATCAAAACATTATGAGGTTGAATACATGTTAGCCAACGTTTATCGGATAATGCACTCACTTGGATTCAGTTATCAGAAGGCGCGTGGATTTTTTCCCGAGCGGAATGGACAACAGCGT
>JAISNL010000019.1 GCA_031276235.1 Prevotellaceae bacterium
CCCTTAACATTGGGCTTTCGTCGAGCGATTTGTAGAGCGCCTTGCCAAACAAGCGTAACTCGCCGGCATCGGGGTCAGCCAAGTAAACTTCATCTACTGCTGAAATTTCTTCGGGCAACGTGTCGTTGCTTTCTTTAATCAATTCGTCCTTGCTGCAGGAAGCGAAACAAACAGTTAAAATAACTGCGTAAAAAAGATTTTTTATCATAATATTATTTTGTACTTCCTTGTCCCTGAGAAGTTTTTAATTTTAATCAGGAAGCGTGGGACAATTAGCCTATTTTAGCAGTTTAAAGGCTCTGACAAAACCGATTGAAGTAAAATAAGTGAAAACCCCACGCCGTGAACGGGCGTGAAACGAAACTTATTCTCCTTCATGCACAAAAGTTGTCAGACTTTATAAACTGCGAGAATAAACAAAACGCTTTCGCATTTAATATGGCGCAAATATACAAAGATATTTTTAATAGCAAAACTTTTTCTACATTCATTGACTGTTATAAGGTTTTTATATACAGTAACCGCAAAATTCTGCGATTTTTTATTTCCAATATCTTGTTTATTTCGTTAAAAACATACAACTTTGTATTACCAAAAAGATGCTTGTGAAATATACTTTAAGTTTTATAGAATATATTCGCCGTTTGCCTTTTGTGCGATTGCTTGCGCCGTTTTTGTGCGGAATTGTTGCCGAAGAATTGATTTTTCAGCAACGTTTTGATTGTTCTTTGCCGCTTTTTGTTTCTCTGTTTCTGTTTGTATTGATGTTTTTTGTGCGATTGGGAAAATCGTATCAATACCGCTGGCTTTGGGGAGTTTTGATATTTTGCAGTCTGTTTCTGTTTGGCTCGGGAATAATGCAAAATCGCAGTCACCGCACAGAATTGCTGCTCGACAGGCAATCGTTTTTCAGTGGCATAATTGTTGAAAAGCCTGCTGTTGACCTGCGTTTTACCAAACTTACGCTGCAAGTAAAAACATATCGCGACAGTTTGGAAAACTGGATTGGAGTCAGCGAAAAAACCTTTGTTTATATACCAACCGACAGCCTTTCAAATACTTTGAATATTGGCGATGTTTTATTACTGAATACGGTTTTTAAGGCAAATCAGCCGCCCGACAATCCCGAAGAATTTGATTATGCGTATTATCTTGCGCGGCGAAAGTTTTTTGCAACTTCATTTACGCCTGCAAACGGCTATAAAAAAATAAGAAATGAGCATTTATGGTTCAAAAAAGCAATTTTGAATATTGAAACGGCAATGTTCGACTGCCTCAAAAAAGTTGATATTGAAGGCGATAATTTTGCCGTTCTCCGCGCTTTGATTATAGGCGACAAACAACAGTTGAGCGACAAAATTATTAGCGCTTACAGCGTGGCTGGCGCAATGCATGTGCTTGCCGTTAGCGGTTTGCACGTAGGGCTGGTTTATGCGGTTTTGGTTTTTCTGCTGTCTCCTGTAAAAAAACGCCGATTCGGAAAGATTGCCGGAACGATACTTATTTTTTTCGGAATTTGGGTGTATGCGGCGCTTGCAGCCTTTTCGCCTTCGGTGTGCCGCGCCTGCGTGATGTTTTCGTTTGTACTGTCAGGCAGTTTATTTGGCAAAAAGGTTAATATTTACAACTCGCTGGCGGCATCGGCATTTTTCCTGTCGATTATAAATCCATATAATATTTTTGAAGTTGGATTTCAACTGTCGTACTGTTCCGTTATTGCAATAGTTTATTTTCAGCCTTTGCTGAACAGAATGTTGTATATACGCAACAAAATTCTCAAACATATTTATGCACTTGCTACGGTTTCGCTTGCCGCACAAATAGGAACTTCGGGAATAACAATATTTTATTTTCACACTTTTCCGAATTATTTTCTTATTACAAATATTTTGATAATTCCGCTCGTTACTGTTATAATGTTCACGGTTGCGGCAACTTTCATGCTGTCGTGGATTCCTGTGGCGGGAATATTGATTGGAAAATTTCTGAATATTTGTGTTTCTATTGCAAACCATATCACCCAAAGCGTTGAAATGTTGCCGTATTCGCTTATAAACAATATATATATTAATGAATTACAGGTTTGGACAATCATTGTTGCGTTCATACTTCTGGCGTTTTATATTGAATTTGGAAACAAAAAGAATTTGATTGCGATACTTTTATGTTTTACCGTATTTTGCAGCGTACGTTCTTTACGCAGAGCAGAACTTGAAAATCAGCATCAAATGATTGTTTACAGCGCCAAAGGTTCTACTTTCATAAGCTTTGTAGCAGGGCAAAATTCGGTGAACATACGCGACTATGAAAATTCAAACAATACATTCGACTTCAACACGCAAAACAGTTTCATAAAACTCGGAATAAAAAAATCAAAAACGCTACTGATTTCCGATGATTTCAAAAAATCAGATATTATAAAATCATACAGGAATATTATCCTGTTCAACAAAAAATCAATAAAAATAGCAACTGAAAACGACATTGTTCAGTCGCAAAAACCATTGGATATTGACATTCTGGTTGTAAATAAATATTTGGGCAATAATATTCAAAAACTGTTGAACATTTACCATCCTCAAATGCTGATAATAGATTCATCAGTACCTTTGTGGCAAGCCCGCCGCTGGATAGCCGAAGCCGAAAACAGAAACATAAATCATCACTGCGTAACCGACAAAGGCGCTTTTGTTTTTACCGAATAAATTTTGGTTACATATAGCACTTTTATTCAGTAATTTCAAATTGATATTAAGGAGTAAATCATTCAAAATATTATTCTTCTGACTGGCTGCGCCGAACTACGCTTCGATTGTTTCATTCTGCGGGTTTGCAATGACAGCACAATTACGTAGCGCATTGCTAAATTATTTTGACTGTCAACAGTTTTTACCTGACGGCAGAAACGACACTTTGCAAAAGAAAGATGCAGGGTTTTTTATTTATATCAGGTTCTGACTTTTTCCAGTCCTCTATGCTCTTGGTTTTTATGAACTCGTCGGCAAGCGTAATATTTGCGGCGATGCAAAGTTGCGCAGATGGATTGCATATTGAAACAAGTGTTTTGAACAGTTGCATGTTTCTATAAGGCGCTTCAATAAAGATCTGGGTTTGATTTTCGTATTTCGAGCGGTTTTCGAGCAACTGAATACGCCGACTGCGTTGCGGTTCTTTTACGGGTAAATATCCTGCGAAAGCAAAATTTTGTCCGTTCATTCCCGATGCCATCAGCGCAAGCAAAATAGATGAGGGTCCGGTTAAAGGAATTATTCTGATATTGTTTTTGTGGGCGCAGTCAATGAGCAATGCTCCCGGGTCGGCTACGCAGGGAACGCCCGCATCCGACATTATGCCTGTATCTTTGCCCTGCAATACGGGAACAAGCAGGTCTGCAATTTCACTGGTTTTTGTATGTTCGTTGAGTTCTGAAAAGGTTAATTCGTCTATAGTTACTGGCATTTTTATTTTGCTTAAATATCGGCGTGCGCTGCGAATATCTTCTACTATAAAACATCGGATACTGCGTATGACATCGATGGTTTTTTGAGGGATTACATCAATGCCCGAATCTCCGATAGTGGAAGGGATTATATATATGTTACCATGCACAGGTTCTGTATTTTTATGTTACGATATTAATAATTTTACCTGTTACCACAATGATTTTCCTTGGCGTTTTGCCTTCAGTCCACTTTTGAGTTGCAGGGTCGGCAAGCGTGGCTTCTTCTATCTGTTTGGCGTTGAATGTTAGCGGAAGTTCCTTTTTGAATCTCACTTTGCCATTGAACGAAACGGGATATTCAAATGTGTGTTCGGCGAGCAGTTCTTCGCTGTAGGCAGGAAACGCTGCATTGCAGATACTGGATTGGTTGCCGAGCAAATGCCATATTTCTTCGGCGATATGAGGCGCAAAAGGAGAAAGTATAACGGTAAGCGGTTCGAGAATTTCGCGCTTGTTGCATTTAAGAGGCATAAGTTCGTTTACGCAAATCATAAATGCCGATACTGATGTGTTGAACGAAAAGTTTTCGATGTCCGTCTGTATTTTCTTAATGGTTTTGTGCAGACATTTCAATTCTTGACGGCTTGCTTTTTCATCTGATACATTAAAATTGCCATCGCTGTCGAAGAACAGCGACCAGAATCTGCGCAAAAATCGGTGAACGCCATCAATGCCGTTGGTGTCCCACGGTTTTGACTGTTCTACTGGTCCGAGAAACATTTCGTACATCCGCAGCGTATCTGCTCCGAAGCTTTCTACAATCACATCGGGATTTACTACATTGTACATTGATTTGCTCATCTTTTCAACTGCATATCCGCAAATGTATTTTCCATCTTCGAGAATAAACTGGGCATTATTGAAATCGGGCATCCAGTTTTTGAACTTTTCTATATCCAGAACATCGTTTTTCACAATATTCACGTCCACGTGTATTGCCGTTGTGTCGTACTGGTTTTTCAATCCTGCCGAAACAAATTTGTTTGTGCCTTTTATGCGGTACGCAAAATTGCTTCTGCCCTGTATCATGCCCTGATTTATCAGTTTTTTGAAGGGTTCGTCTTCTACTGTTACTCCCAAATCGAACAGGAACTTGTTCCAATAGCGGCTGTAAATTAAATGACCTGTGGCATGTTCCGTGCCGCCTACGTACAAGTCCACGTTGCGCCAGTATTTGTTGGCTTCGGCTGATACAAGTTCTTTGTCGTTGTGCGGGTCCATATACCGCAAATAATATGCAGATGAGCCTGCAAAGCCGGGCATTGTGTTCAGTTCTAATGGACAGCCTTCGTCAGTTTGCCAGTTTTTGGCGCGTCCAAGCGGTGGTTCGCCTGTTTCGGCGGGCAAAAATATATCAATATCCGGCAATTCCAAAGGCAGTTTGTGTTCGTCTATGGTATAGGGCATTCCCTGCCTGTAATATACAGGGAAAGGTTCGCCCCAGTACCTTTGGCGGCTGAAGATTGCATCGCGCAGGCGACAGTTAACTTTTCTTTTGCCCAGATTATTGTTTTCGATGTATTGTTTTGCCGCTTCAATGGCTTGGGTTACGGTAAGTCCGTTCAGAAATCCCGAATTAATCATTATGCCTTCTTTTGCGTCAAAGCTTTCGGCGCTTACGTCGCAGCCTTCTATAAGCGGTATCACCGGCAGGTTGAAATGTTTTGCAAATGCGTAATCGCGGCTGTCGTGCGCAGGCACTGCCATAATGATGCCTGTGCCGTATCCTGCAAGCACATAATCGCTAATCCATATCGGTATTTTTTCCCCGTTAACGGGATTTGTGGCATACGAACCTGTGAATGCTCCGGTTACGCTGCGGTCGGCAATGCGTTCGCGTTCGGTGCGGCGTTTTGTGCGTTCAATATATTGGCTTACTTCCTGTTTTTGCTGTTCGGTTGTTAACTTGTCTGCATGTTCGTTTTCGGGCGCAAGCGCCATAAAGGTTGCTCCGAAAATGGTGTCGGCGCGGGTAGTGAAAACCGTTAAGTCGGTATTTATGCTTTCTATATGAAATTTTATTTCCGCTCCTTCGGAACGTCCTATCCAGTTTCTTTGAGTTTCTTTGAGGCTTTCGCTCCAGTCGAGTTTGTCCAAATCGTTGAGTAGCCGCTGGGCATACGCCGATACCCGCAGGCACCATTGCTTCATTATTTTCTGTTCTACGGGGTAGCCTCCGCGAATCGACAGTCCTTCGCTCACTTCATCGTTGGCAAGCACAGTGCCGAGCGCAGCGCACCAGTTCACCACAGTGTCGGCTAAATAAGCCATTCTGTAATTCAAAAGTATTTCCTGCCGCTGTATTTCTCCTTTCAAGTTCCATTCTTCCGCCGTAAATTGCAGGGGCTTGCTGCAAGCCGCGTCAATACCGCAAGTTCCATGCAGGGCAAAGGCTTCAATCAGTTCGCTTATCGGACGCGCCTGCTGATACTTATTGCAGTAATACGAATTGAACATTTGTATAAACGCCCATTGAGTCCATTTATAATATTTCGGATCGCAGGTGCGTACTTCCCTGTCCCAGTCGAAGCTAAACCCTATTTTGTCCAACTGTTCGCGGTAGCGTTTTATATTTGTTTCGGTAGTTACCGCAGGATGCTGCCCTGTTTGAATTGCATACTGTTCGGCAGGCAGTCCGTAGGCGTCATACCCCATTGGATGCAAAACGTTGAATCCGCACAGGCGTTTGTAGCGGCTGAAAATATCCGAAGCGATGTATCCGAGCGGATGCCCCACATGCAAACCCGCACCCGAAGGATAGGGAAACATGTCGAGAACGTAGAATTTAGGCTTGTCGTTGATTTCAACCTTGTAGATTTTATTTTCCGCCCAGTATTTTTGCCATTTCTGTTCGATTTTGCGAAAGTTGTATTCCATCATTATAGAGTGTTATTTTTTATAGATTCAAAATTTCCGCAAAGGTAGTTATTTTAGTTGACAGTTGACAGTTGGCAGTTAAATAAAAAAAATAACTCCCAACCGCCAACTCCCAACTGTTTTTTTCCTCTTGATTTTATTAAGTTTTTGTGAAAAAAAAATAATATTTTTTGGCAGTTAAGAAAATTTCCGTTAAATTTGCCGCCGATTTTTAACATTAAATCAGTGTCAGAAAAAGAAACACATAGATCGCTATCCATTAAGGGGCGCTTTTCATGCAGAAAAGAGACCTCTCTTATCCATTCATTCTCGGGTGCGAGCCACTCATTCTCGGGTGCGAGCCGCCCAATAACGCAGTGCGTCATTGCGAGGAGCGGAGCTACGAAGCAATCCAGAGGAGTTGAAAATGATAATTAATAATAGAATGAAAAGAATAATAATGATTCTGGATTGCTTCGCTGACGCTCGCAATGACGTTCCAATAACGCAGTGCGTCATTGCGAGGA
>JAISNL010000079.1 GCA_031276235.1 Prevotellaceae bacterium
CCATGATTACCGTAAAAGATGTTGTTTGCTTCAACTAATTTTCAGTTCGTCAATAATTTTTTGGATTTTAGCATCTATTGCGGTCGAAACTTTGCTGTAATCGTTAATATTATTCAAATGTTCGTATGCGCTTATGTAAAATTTGATTTTGGGTTCTGTACCCGAAGGTCGTATCGAAACCACAGTTCCATCTCCGGTTACAAACTGCAACACGTTAGACTTTGGCTGATTGATTTTCAGGCGTAAGTTTTTTTCAACATCAAATGTTTCCTGCGTTTGATAGTCGTGAACAAAAAGAATTTGCGAGTCGGCAAGCGTATTGGGAGGATTTATTCTGTAATTGTGCATCATTGCCTGAATTTCTTCAATTCCTGTTTTTCCTTTTTTTGTGAGCGAAATCAGTTTTTCCTTAAAAAATCCAAACTTCAGATAAATATCAAGCAGCAAATCGGTGAATGATTTTCCATTATTTTTTGCCCATGCTGCGGTTTCGGCAATAATTCCGCAAGTCATCACGGCGTCTTTGTCGCGCACAAATTCGCCGGCAAGGAATCCGTAACTTTCTTCGCCGCCTGCAATAAATTTTTTCTTTCCTTCGTTTTCCTTTATTTTTTCGGCTATGTATTTAAATCCCGTAAGTACATCAAAACATTCTACATTGAATTTTTTTGCAATTTCGCTCAACAGATTGCTTGTAACTATTGTTTTTACTATATATTCGTTTCCCTGCAACATGCCTTTTTCTTTCCATTTAGTCAGCAAATAATATGTAAGTATTACTGCCGTTTGATTTCCGTTGAACAATACAAATTCATTGCTGCTGTTTCTGACGGCAATTCCCACTCTGTCGGCATCGGGGTCGGTTGCCATTACCAAATCGGCATTTTCGGCAGTAGCTTTCTCTATTGCCATTTTCAGCGCTGATGGTTCTTCGGGATTAGGCGACAAAACGGTAGGAAAATTACCATCGTTTATATCCTGTTCGGGAACGTTTATGATGTTTGTAAAGCCAAGCCGTCTCAGTATTTGCGGAACAAGTTTTACTCCCGTGCCGTGCAACGGAGTATATACAATTTTGATGTCGCTATGTTTACTGATGATTTCGGGCGACAGCGACAGCGATTGTAATTTATCGAGATAAATGTTATCAATATCGTTGCCTGTAATTATTATTTTATCAGGATTTGGGCAAAAATCTACTTCATCAATATCAACAATTCCGTTAACTTCGTTAATTATGTTTTTATCATGAGGTTCAACAATTTGTCCGCCATCCGACCAGTAAACTTTATATCCGTTGTATTCTTTTGGATTGTGCGAAGCGGTGATAACAATTCCGCTGTGGCACGCAAAATGGCGAACTGCAAAACTCAGTTCTGGCGTTGGTCGCAGCGAATCGAACAGATAAACAGTAATGTTGTTTGCGCTTAAAACCGCAGCGGCGGTTTTTGCAAAGAAACTGCTGTTATTGCGACAATCGTATGCAATAGCCACTTTGATTTCTTCGTTTTTTATTTCTTTTTTCAGATAATTTGCCAATCCCTGAGTTGCCATTCCAACCGTATATTTGTTCATGCGATTGCTTCCCGCGCCCATTATTCCGCGCAATCCGCCTGTTCCAAATTCCAGAGTTCTGTAAAAACTTTCTACAAGTTCCTGATGGTCGCTGTCAATTAAATACTGTACTTGGCGGCGTGTTTCTTCATCGTATTTATCGCAGAGCCACGCTTGCGCTTTTTCTAAAATTTGTTGATCTATTTTCATAATTCAATTATTTCATCGGTTATTATCCATACCTTTCAATGTTTTAACCAGACGCACAAATTCTCTTCTGTATCCTTGTTCGTCATTGTCTAAAGCCGATTTGGCGATTGTTATTACTTTTTCATAATTTGAATCGCCTTTAAATGCAGAATCTGTTAACAATTGTCCCAGCATGGCAACGGCTGATGCAAAGCGAAAATCAGAAGACAGATTAGCGGTTTTGCCGTCGATAACAGGAAGTTCTATTTTTTCGCTTTTGTTTCCGTCAGGCTCTTTATATCTCAATTTGACTGTAAGTAATTCGTTTGAGCCTGTGTATTCGATTTTATGTTTTTTTGTATTGTTTTTTTGATATTTCAGCGGATCTATGCTTCCTGCTTCTGTAAATTCAATTCCAACGGGAACTGTTTCGTAAAATGCCGTTACATTGTGTCCTGCTCCCATTTCGCCTGCATCTTTCGTGTCATCGTTGAAATCTTCATCGTTCAACAGTCTGCTTTCATATCCGACAAGGCGATATGCCTGCACGTGTTCGGGATTAAATTCAATTTGCAGTTTCACGTCTTTTGCCACGGCGTATATTGTGCCGCCAAACTCGTTAACCAATATTTTATTGGCTTCTTGCAGGTTGTCAATATAAGCATGATTTCCGTTTCCTTTTTCGGCTAATATTTGCATTTTATTGTCCTTATAATTTCCCATTCCATATCCCAAAACGGTAAGAAATACGCCAGACTTGCGCTCGGTTTCTATAAGATTTTCGAGTTCGTTAACGGACGCAACGCCTACGTTGAAATCGCCATCTGTACACAGAATAACACGATTATTTCCTCCTTTTATGAAATTTTTCCGCGCTATTTTATATGCCAGACTAATACCTGCTCCGCCTGCCGTAGAGCCGCCTGCATTCAGTTTGTCCAAGGCTTCGCGTATTTTTTGTTTGTCGTTTCCCGAAGTTGACGGCAACACTTCGCCTGCTGAACCTGCATAAACAACAATAGCCACACGGTCGCGTTCGCGCAGATTATTTATTAACAGTTTAAGCGATGATTTCACAAGCCCTAAACGTTCAGCGCCTGCCATCGAACCCGAAACATCTATCAAAAAAACCAGATTTGATGCGGGAAGATTTTCGCTTGATATTTCTTTTGCCTTAATGCCTATGCGCACTAATCTGTGCTTAACGTTCCATGGACATTCTCCGACTTCAGCCGAAATTTTAACAGGTTCTTTGGCTGAAGGTTTTGGATAGTTGTATGAGAAATAGTTTATCAATTCTTCGGTGCGCACAGCATCTTTCGGAGGCATTTGCCCATGATTTATAAAACGCCGCATATTGCTGTACGATGCAGCATCTACATCTATCGAAAAAGTTGAAAGCGGATTATCCTCAGCAAACTTAAACCTGTTTTCCTCATTAGAACTGTATTCTTCCGAATTTTCGTATTCATATTGTAATATTTTATACGGCTCAAAGTTTAAATTTGTTGATACATCTCTATCTCTATTTCTATTTCTATTTCTATCTCTATTTCCATTAGCAATAATATTTGCGACCGCGCCTGTATAACTTGATTTTTTCGCTACATGATACCCTGTTACCACCACTTCCTCAAGTTTTATATTGTCAGCCTCCATTGCAACATTTATTATTTCCTGTTCGGCTTTTATTTTCTGCTGTTTATAGCCGAGATAAGAAAAAACAAGTATTTTACCTTTTTCTACCGAAATAGAATAATTCCCTGCTGTGTCGGTAAAAATTCCGTCAGCAATTCCTTCAACATTCACTGCACAGGCAAATAAGGCTGTTCCTGTCGCAGAATCCGTTACCTTACCTTTTACGGTAATGGTTTGAGCATTTACATTTATAGCGGTTATTGCCGCCAAAGTCAAAAGCATGATTGTTTTTATTCCTATAGTTTTCATAATTTTATAATTATATTGAACATATTTATTATTTACTATTATAGATGATATTAATTTTCAAATTCCATAATAATAAATATTTTCTCAAATTTACTTTACAATATATTGCAACTCCACATAATAAACAAGAAAATATTTATTTCTAAACAAAGTTAAAATAAAAATATGAAACTTCAGACAAAACATTAAAATCATAAAATAGAATTTTAAAAAATGATTTTTTACTGGCTTGATTTTGGAATAGATTTTTTTTGAGAAAAAGGTATCTATATATTTGTTTTTCTGGTTTGGCTACTCCCTCTTAAAGGCGCGTTACGTGGTTGCAGCATCATACATTGCATAGCGCTGACATAACTTTTTTCATTTGCAAGTTGCGCGGGAATTTCTGCAAATAAAAATCAAATATAATTTATCTATTACTTTGCTAATATCTGAATTTATATTACTTTTGCGGCAAATTCGGAAATTATTTATGATAAGCAGACGTTTATTGAGAATAAAAGTATTGAAAGTTCTGTTTGCTCATATCAAATCGGGCAACCATTCGCAATTGACAACAGAAAAGGAATTGGCTTTCAGTATAAACAAAACTTATGATTTGTATCATTATGTTTTATTGCTGTTGATTAAACTCGGCGATTACGCCCAAAATCGTATTACCATAGGGAAACAAAAATATTTACCTACGGAAGCAGAAAAAAATCCAAATTTGAAATTTGTTGATAATGCCATCATAAAATTGCTAAGGCAAAACAAAATTCTGCAAAATTACGTAGAACAGGAAAAATTAAGCTGGGACGATTCGATGGAAGTGATAAAAAAAATATTCAACAACATGGCAAATTCCGATTATTACAAAAACTACATGGATAGCGATAAACATTCGTTTGTTGAAGACAGACAGCTGATTTGTAAAATTCTTGAATACGAAATCGAAGACCTTGACTATATGTACACGCTGCTAGAAGAACAAAATATTTACTGGATTGATGATTTGGGATTTGTTTTGAGCATGGCGATAAAGACTGTGAAATCGTTCAAGGTAAATCAAGACAATTATACCGAACTGCTGCCACTGTATCAGGACGAAACAAATGAAAAATTTGCAATACGGCTGTTGAGGCGTACACTTGCCGATTACGATAAAACCGAAGTAGTGATTGACGAATACACAAAAAATTGGGATTTGGAACGTCTTGCCTTTATGGATACTTTGATTTTGCAGATACTGCTTGCCGAAGTACGCGAATTTCCCGAAATACCTGTAAGCATCAGCATAGATGAATATCTCGAAATTGCAAAATATTTCAGCTCGCCCACAAGCAGCGCTTTCGTAAACGGCGTAGCCGATAAAATTATAACCAAAGAAATCAAAGAAAAAAATATAATAAAACACAGCGACAATATAGCAAAATAAAAATTTTATATAAATCAATAAATTAAAAAAACAAATACAATGATGAACCCTCTAATTATTCTGGAAGAACAAAACACCGGCGGCGGAGGCACAATGATGCTACTGATGATGGCGGCAATTTTTGCAGTTATGTACTTTTTCATGATTCGCCCGCAACAAAAAAAACAGAAACAAATTGCACAAATGCGCAACACATTGCAAAAAGGCGATAAAATCGTTACGGCAGGCGGCATTTACGGCATAATTGTTGAACTGAAAGAAAATTACGTTTTGGTTGAAATTGACAAAGATGTAAAAATCCGCGTTGACCGCTCTACAATTTTCAAAGATACGAGCGACATTCAATCGCAAAAATAAACACGAAACTTGTCAATTATCCGAAAATATTTGTACAGCAAACAAATATTTGTTTTTCTGTTTTTTGTATTGGCGGCAGGTACAGGCTGGTTAATGAATAAACTGTCGGCTGATTATTTGCGTACAGTATCGTATCGCATCAACTTTTACAACAGCGCCGACATGCGCAAAATATTCAACGTGGAAACAGAAGTAACGGCGCAAATAAACATGAACGGATTTCTTGCAATGCGTTATAATATCGCCGAACAAAATGAAATAAGAATCGACATCAGCGATAAAATCCTGTCTAAAACAAAAAATTTTGTTTTGGCATCCGATATTTTTCAAAAATTTTCGGAACAGATTGGCGATGGCAAAAAACTTATAAGCCTGTCGCCCGATACTGTATATTTTACTTGCGTTGATTTGCAAAGCAAACGTTTGCCTGTCGCTCCCAATTTGCAACTGTCATTTGCAGCCGAACACATGCAAAGCGGAAATATCGTGCTAAAACCCGACAGCATTTGGGTTACAGCCGAACAAAACATTTTGGATTCGCTTTGCGAAATTCAATGTATTGCCCAAAAATATGAAAATATCAACAAGTCGATAAACGGAACGCTGGAAGTAGATTTCACAAAACTGAACAACGTGTCGGTGCAGCAGCAAAAAATACAGTTCAAAGTCAACGTGGCACGCTACAGCGAAGAAACAATCATAATTCCGCTGCAACTGACAGGCAAACCCGACAGTCTGGATGTAATAATTTTTCCATGCGATATCGAAATAAAATATCGCGCCGACATTTCAAATCTTTCAAAAATAAGCGCAACCGATTTTAAACTGACAGCCGATTTCAATGATTTTGGCAAAAGCATAGGAGGAAATTTGAAGGTGAAAATAGAAGCAATGCCCAAATCAGTTTTGCAAATCGCCCTGTATCCGCCATTTGTGGAAGTCATAGTAAGCAAAAAATAATAAAGTATGCTCAAAATAGGACTTACAGGCGGTATGGGAAGCGGGAAAACCGTGGTAGCTCAAATATTCAAAAATATAGGAGTTCCAGTATTTTGCGCCGATATTGAAGCAAAAAAAACATATTCCGACAGTGAAGTCCGCCGGCAAATAATCAATATATTCGGCAAACAGATATACATCAACGATACCGATATAGACAGACAGGCGCTGGCAGCAAAAATTTTCAACAGCAAAGAACTTCTCAAACAAGTAAACAATATTATACATCCGGCAGTATGCAAACATTTTGAAAAATGGCTTGCAGCGCAAAAGTCAGCCTACATAATTCACGAAGCAGCAATTATGATTGAGAGCGGATTCGACAGATTGATGGACAAAATTATAGTGGTGAATGCTCCTTATGATTTGCGTATTATGCGCGCCATGCTTCGCGACAAGCAATCGTATCAGCAAATTACGGAAAGAATGGCAAACCAGATGAGCGACGAAGAACGTAATGCACGCGCCGATTTTTTAATCAACAATTACATGAACATTCCTCTGCTGCCTCAAATTTTGGAAATACACGAAAAAATTATCGCATTAACGTAAGCATTTCAGGAATAGTAAACGCTATTATTAAGGGCGGCTAATTCTGTTTTTATGCAAAATTAACAGAAAAATTATTCGCCGCCGCTATAAGATGTCTCCGATTAGAGACTTTGTACTGCCGTTTATTCCCAAAACTGCCATTTTGTCAGTAAAAACAGGGATGTCACAGTTCAAAACTGGGAATAAGGTTCTAAAAGAGTCAAACATGGTTCTTCGAGAGCCTCGCGTTGATAGTTGATAATGAAAAGAAAGCGTATTTGCGAGCGTCAGCGAAGCAATCCAGAAGAGTTGAATGTTGACAGTTATTTTTTTATTGTTAACTCTTCGCTTTTCTGGATTGCTTCGTCGCTGCGCTCATTGCAATGACGTTTTATTATTATGTGGCTAAAAATTTTTAGCCTCTACATTTTCAACTGTCAACTGATTTGTAATTTGAATGTTTTGCAAAGGTTTCATTATATTTGTAAGGAACGGCTACTTTGAACAGTATAACTGACAGGTTGCTGATTACAGATTGCTACTGCTATCTTATTGGGTTCAGGATAATAATATGTCATCTTCTTTCATCATTTCGGGGCGCAGCATTTGAGTTCTGACTATTGCCTGCTCTTCCTGCCATTCGGCAATTTTTTTATGATTTCCCGACAATAACACATCTGGAACTTTCCAGCCGTTAAATTCGGCAGGTCGCGTATATACGGGCGGCGCAAGCAATCCATCCTGAAACGAATCGGATAGAGCAGATGTTTCGTCTGAAATTGCACCGGGAATAATTCTCACAATGGAATCAATAACTACCGCTGCAGCAAGTTCTCCACCCGAAAGTACATAATTGCCTATTGAAATTTCGCGAGTGATAAGATGTTCGCGAATGCGATGATCTATTCCTTTGAAATGCCCGCAAAGAATAATTATATTTTCCTTTACAGACAGGCGATTTGCCTCGCGCTGGTCAAACAGCAATCCATCGGGCGACATGTAAATTATTTCATCGTAATTGCATTTTCGTTTAAGGTCGCTTATCATGTTAAAAACAGGTTCAATCATAAGCACCATGCCCGAATCGCCTCCAAACGAGTAATCGTCAACCTGACGATAATTTCCTTTTCCGTAATCGTGAATATTGTGAACGTAAATATCAACAACATTTTTATCGCGCGCACGCTTAACAATCGAATAATTTAGCGGACTTTCGAGCAATTCCGGTGCAACTGTAAGTATATCTATTCTCATAATTTAATATGCTGCAATTTTATTTAATGAATCATGAACTTAATTTTTTTTTCAGTTCTTCGATTTCCTTTTTTAGAGTTTGAATCTCGTCTCGCATTTGCGGCAAAGTGCGATACACTGCAATGTTGCGCTGATTTTTTGCGTAATCTACAGCCGGCGAACCTGCAATTGTCGCATTTTCAACAGTATTTTTTGATACTCCCGATTGTGCGCCTATCTGTGTGCCATCGGCAATTTTGATATGTCCTACAATTCCAACTTGACCGCCGACAACACATTGCCGTCCTATTTTTGCCGAGCCTGCAATTCCTGCCTGTGCTGCAATTACCGTATTTTCGCCTATTTCAACATTGTGTGCAATCTGCACGAGATTATCAATTTTCGTTCCGCGGCGAATGATGGTTGTTTCCATAGTGGCGCGGTCGATAGAAGTATTTGAGCCTATTTCAACATTATCTTCAATCACGACAATTCCTGTTTGAGCGATTTTTTTGTACGAACCGTCATTTTGAGGCGCAAAGCCAAAACCGTCTGATCCAATCACCGCGCCTGAATGAATAATGCAGTTTGCTCCTATTTTGCATCCCATATAAATTTTTACGCCGGGATATAAAATCGTATTATCGCCAATACAAACATTTTCTCCGACATAAGCCTGCGGATATATTTTTACATTATTTCCTATGTTTGCTCCTTTGGCGATATATGCAAACGCGCCTACGTAAACGTGTTTGCCAAGTTTGGCTTTCCACGAAATGGAACTTCGCCACGAATGTCCGCGTTTGTTTTGTATTTTCATTGTGTTCATCAAATCGAGCATGGTTGCTACAGCCTGATAGGCATTATCAACTCGGATAAGCGTTGCTGCAACAGGTTGTTTAATTTCAAAACTTTTGTTGATTAAAACTATGCTTGCCTGAGTTGTATATATATATTTTTCGTATTTCGGGTTTGCCAAAAAACATAATGTTCCCTGTTTTCCATGTTCTATGCGTGCTGCCGCCGATACTTCCACATCTGGATTTCCTTCGATTGTGCCGCCTAAATGATTGGCAATTGTTTGCGCTGATAATATCATAAAATAATTTTAATTGCACAAAAGTAATAAAAATCGGATAATTATCAAGATAATAACTTTAATCAGTTATTGTACCGTGAAACCTTTCCCAAAGCATTCAAATTGATATTCTTTTCTTAATTTTTATGATTAAATGATAATTTCTCTCTCAAACAAAATTAATAAATTTTTCGGCGCAAAGATAGTGTATTGTTAAAAATGGTAATTTTTTGTGATACAAAAGAGCAAAATTGAATTATCAATATCAGTTTAATCTGCGGTTTACAGCAGCAGAGCAACAGTTCCTGCTATTAGGCAATAAACGGAAAACCATACAAGTTTCCCGCGTTTTACTATATTCAGCATTACAGTGCAGGCAAACAATCCTGCAACAAAAGCGCTTAAAAATCCTGTAATCAAGGCTGCATTTGATATTGATGCGCCATTGGCAAATCCGCCTTTGAGCAAATCGAGCAACGCTTCGCCTGCTACGGGAATCAAAACCATAAGGAATGAAAATTGCGCTGCATTTTCCTTTTTGTTTCCGAGTAGCAAACCTGTAGCTATTGTGCTGCCTGAACGCGAAAGCCCCGGAAGTACGGCTATTGCCTGCGCTATTCCTATTATGAACGAATCTGTGAAAGATATGTTATTTTTTGTACGAGGCTTGAAGTAATATGAAAACGCCAATAATAACGCCGTAACAAACAGGCATATTCCCACAATTACAAGCCCGCTGCCAAATATGGCTTCAATCCTGTCTTTGAAAAATATTCCTGCAATCGCAACAGGAATCATGGATACAGCAAGTTTGGCGATGTAGTCGGTTTCGGTATTCCATTTGAATTTGAACAGTCCTGCAAAAAGATGTATTATTGTTTTACGAAAAACTATTATGGTGCTTAATACCGTAGCGGCGTGTACAGTAATAGCAAACGACATGTTCTCTGCCGAGTCCGTGCCGAACAGTTTTGCGCCTATCAGTAAATGTCCGCTGCTGCTCACAGGCAAAAATTCTGTAAATCCCTGTACAAGACCAAGAACAAGCGCTTCAAACCAGTTCATTTATTTTCTTTTGGTTTGCGCATTATTGCATATCCTACAAAAACAAATCCTGCAACTACAACTAAAGTAGCAAGCGTTATTCGGCGAAAACTGAACATTTTATCCGCATCAAATTGTGTCGGGTCTTCATTTCCTCCTCCTAACATCAGTAGAAAACCTAAAACTATGATTGCACATCCCGCTGCCAGAAATTTGTAATTTTGGCTTGGCATTGCAAAATTTTTGTTTTCATTTTCTTTTATTGGTGTAGATTTCTTAATTGTTGCCATATATTTTTAATTTTTATTGATATTTAATTTATGAAAGGTTTAATAATATAATTTGTCAAAATCAATTCTAATATATTTTCTAACTGCAAAATATGTTGAAAAATAGTTGATGCCAATGCCAAGCAGTAATATTATAACCAAAAGAATCAGCATTGTTACAAAATCGGCAAATTCGAGTATTCCTCTAAATTCTGACTGCAGGGCATAAATAGCTCCGTATAACATGATAATTGCAATAAGTCCCGAAATTATTCCACGTACAACGCTTTGTATCAGAAATGGTTTGCTTATGAAAAATTTGGTAGCTCCTACAAGTTTCATCGTGTGAATTGCAAAACGTTTTGCATACACCGACAAACGAATTGTATGATTTATAAGAACCATAGATACAAATAAAAGCAATAAAATGAATACAGCCATTATAAGATTTATTTTGCGGATATTTGCATTTACCAAATTCAAAACCGATTTCTCATATTTCACCGATTCTACCTGCGGCATAGATTCGAGCATCTGTTGAATAAGGCTGATGCTGTCAATAGATGAATAATTTGAAGAAATCCAGATTTCTATGGTTTCAGGCAACGGATTTCCATCAAGTATTGACAGAAAATCTTTTCCCATTTGTTCTTCAAAATTTTTTGCTGCATCGTCTTTTGATATATATTTGGTTTCCCGCGTATAAGGCGCAACATCAAGATGTTTGCGAAATTGAAAAATATCGCTTTCTTTCAAACCATCATTAAGATATACATCTATATAAATACTGTCGCGAAAATATTTTGTTATTTGGCGTGCATTAATAAAAAAAAGCCCTGCAATGCCAAGTAAAAACAGCACAAGCGACATACTTATAATTGACGATAAATACGAACTGCGCAATCTTGTATTTGTTATTTTTTGCTCTTTGTTAACCATATTCACCTTAATAGAATAATTGCAAAGGTAAGAAAATTAATTGTTATAAAGGCTAATTTCTTATTTTTATTAGTCGGCAGATTCAACAGTAGCGACAAGGCAATCAACACAAGGCTGCAAGCCTTTCAGCATTTAGCGCAGAACAACGCTCTGTGAACGAAAAAACAGGAATAATAAAAAAAACGAAAGGGCGCAAGCAAAGCACTAGCGAATTATATCCATTCTTACAACAAAAAAAGAGGCTTTACGCCTCTTTTTTGTTGTATTCAAGTAGCAAGTACTGATTTATTTTATTTTTGACATGAAAAATTTAGAAAAGAACACTGTACCTCATTATTCATTCTTTCCGAATAATGAAGCAATGATTGTTGGTTTATTGCGGCTACTGTGGTTGTGTTGCGGGAAAATTAAGTAAAAATGAGGTTTAGTTGTTATATTTTATTTATTTTTTATCACTGAAAATAGATGGATACTTTAAATTTCACGCTTTTTTATTGCAGTATTGCTTTAGTAAAATTCATCTGTGCTTTTTGTACTTTTGAAAAGTACACATTTTATTATTAAAAAGTAAAATGTAATGATATAATCATTGAATGTACATGCCTGCGCTCGTGGCATAAGACATACGCTCAAATCATGAAATGAAGCATTGTGGTACAGATTTGTCAGGATTATTATTTTACAGTACAATGTATAAAGTTGTTTTGTTGTAAAACAAAGCGCAAAGTAATTTCTCACTTTGCGCTTTTTAGGGTTTTAAAAAATAATTTATTCTACAGGAATATCTCTGTTTACGTTTTTGCTGCCTGCCAATGCGTAAAGCAGCAGATATGCAAGTCCTGCAAGCGGTAGTAAATAAGAAATCATGAAGTTACCTCCTGTAATATCAACAATCCAGTTTTGTATTAACGGTAAAATGCCGCCGCCAACAACCATCATCATAAATATACCGGATGCCGTAGTAACGTATTTGCCTAAACCTTCAACAGCAAGATTGAAAATGCCTCCCCACATAACTGATGTACAAAGTCCAACAAGCACAAGGAACAGTGCATTTACAGGAACTTGTTGCCAAGCAAATGCCGAACCTGTAAATACAGGCATTGAAACATGTATTGATGTAGGAGTAAATATTGCAATCAACACCAAAATAATTGCTGCGCTTGATGTAAATGTAAGCAGTATTTTACTTGATACTCTGCGTGCTATTCCTGCGCCAGCCAAACGTCCTACAAGCATCAGAAACCAGTATGTTCCTGCAACAGTTCCTGCAGCTGCGGGTAAAATATTGTTCGATTCCAAAAAGAATTTCATTGTTCCGGGAATTCCTACTTCAACGCCAACGTATATAAATATGCCTATTGCACCCAAAACAAAGTGCCGAAACGACCAAGCGCTATACTTGGATGATTTGTCAACTACGCTTTTGTTAACATCGGGTTCGGGAATATTAACCAAATACAATACAATACCTACGACTGCAAAAATACCCATTGCAATAAATAATACGAGATTTACATCCGAAAAGGCTGTATCTTTAGTAATTTCGCCAATCAAAGCTCCTACAAGTATCGGAGCAAGCGTTCCCAATAACGAATTGCAAGCTCCGCCTGCTTGCAGCAACGCTCCGCCTTTTTTACCGCCTCCGCCTATTTCATTAAGCATTGGATTGACAACGGTATTGAGCATACATACGCATATTCCTGCAATAAATGCGCCTGAAAGATAAATTGCAAATCCCAAATTACCTGCAGCAATACCCGAACAGAATTGAATTCCTATTCCTGCAAATCCTATTACAATAGCAAACAGGGCAGTTTTTTTGTAACCTATTCGAGTCAACAGTTTTCCTGCTGGAATGCCCATTACCAGATAGGCGGCAAAATTCATAAGATTTCCCAACATTCCTAAAAAGTTTGAGCCTGCGTATTGACTTTTCCAAATAGTGCCTGCCGGAGCAGCCAGATTGGTAACAAAACCAATCATCCCAAAAAGGGCAATCATCATAATTATGGCAACAACGTTGCCATTTTGTTTTTTTTGTGTCATGTTTTTTTATTTTTTATATTGTACATAATTATGTTGCTGTTATCGTTGTTATTACTGATGTCGTATTGATAAAAAAAGCATTTCATTTGCGCAAATATATGAAATTTATAGTTAAACGTCTTCTTTTTTTGAAATTTTTTTCAAAAAATATTTGATTATGGATTGTCAATTATAAATTAAAACGTAATTTTGTAGCAAAATTAAATAAACACATCAAATATAATATATGTTAAAAATCATAAAATTGAAAAAGGGTTTGGATATCAAGTTAAAAGGCGAGCCTGAAAAAATATTTGGGGCAGCGGAAAAGCCTGCCAAATATGCGCTTAAACCTGCTGACTTTGTTGGTATTACTCCCAAATTATCTGTTCAGGAAGGCGATCATGTAAAAATAGGGTCTCCGCTGTTTTTAGATAAAAACAGACCCGAAATAAAATTTGTTTCTCCTGTCAGCGGCACAATTTCGGCTATCAATCGCGGTGAAAAACGCAAATTGCTTAGCATTGTTGTTACTTCCGATGCCCAAGAAGATTATATTAAACATGATGTTGGCGAATGGGAAAAAATGACTCGCGAACAAATAATTAATATAATTCTCGAAAGCGGTTCTTTTCCATTTTTTATTCAACGTCCGTATGGAATAATTGCAAATCCAGCCGATATACCGAAAGCTGTGTTTGTTTCGTGTTTCGATTCATCGCCGCTTGCGGTAGATTACGATTTTGCAATGCAGTATGATGCCGAATATCTGAAAGCAGGCATCAAAGTTTTGAGTAAACTCACAAATGGAAACGTAAATCTTGGCATATCTAAAAAAATGTTGAACAGTACAATATTCAACACTGAATTTTTAGATATAAAAAATGTTGTAATTACCGCATTTGCAGGAAAACATCCTTCAGGAAATGCAGGAGTGCAGATTAACCATGTGAATCCTGTAAACAAAGGCGACATCGTATGGACAGTCAAACTGCAACATGCAGTAATGTTGGGAAAATTATTTGAAAAAGGAATTTATGACGCAAATAAAATAGTTGTACTGGCAGGATCGCAGGTAGAACGACCATGTTACTACAGAATTGTTTCGGGAGCGCCTGTGTCAATATTTGCAGGACAAATAAAAAAAGAAAATGAAAAGGAAAATCGCATAATAAGCGGAAACGTACTTTCGGGTTCTCGAATTGACGAAGACGGTTATCTCGGATTTTACGATGAACAGATATGCGTTATACCCGAAGGAAACTATTACGAACTTTTTGGCTGGGCAAAACCATTTCGCATGAAAAAATTCAGCATGTCGCGTTCGTATTTTTCGTGGATTATGCCTGATAAAAAATACGAGTTGGATACCAATTACAACGGAAGCGTGCGGGCATTCGTAATGAACGGACAATACGAAAAAGTGTTGCCAATGAATATATATCCCGTATATCTTTTGAAAGCGATACTTGCCAGCGATATAGATAAAATGGAACAGCTCGGAATATACGAAGTAATTGAAGAAGACCTTGCGCTGTGCGAATTTGTATGTACATCAAAAATAGATGTACAGAAAATACTTCGCGATGGAATTGATTTAATGATTAAAGAAATGACGAGTTAAGGAGGAATTATTATGAGACTAAGAGAAATAATTGAAAAAATAAAACCTGCATTTTCAAAAGGCGGAAAACTGGGAATGTTCAGTTCTACATTCGAAGCTTTTGAATCGTTTATATTTGTGCCGAATACGGTTGCAAAAAATAAAGGTTCTCATATTCACGACAGCATTGATTTGAAACGAACAATGAGCATAGTAATAATGGCTCTAATGCCTGCATTGATTTTCGGAATGTGGAATACAGGCTATCAACACTTTTTATCGGTTGGAGAAGAAGTAAGTTTTATTGATACCTTTTTTTACGGATTTGTAAAAGTGCTGCCGCTTATAATAGTATCGTACGTTACAGGTTTGGCAATAGAATTTGCATCGGCGCAAATTCGCGGACACGAAGTGAATGAAGGATATTTGGTAACAGGTATGATTATACCGCTGATTATGCCCGTGGATGTTCCATTGTGGATACTTGCCCTGTCAGTGATATTTGCAGTAGTAATAGGCAAAGAAATTTTCGGAGGCACGGGAATGAATATCTGGAATCCTGCGCTTCTGTCGCGTGCTTTTGTATTTTTTGCATATCCTTCGAAAATATCGGGAGATAAAATATGGATAGCAGGACTTGAAAATGCGCAAAATGCAGCAGATGGCTTTTCGGGCGCTACTCCGCTTTCGTATGCGGCGGCAAATGAAATCGACAAACTTCCCGATACGCTGGATATGTTTATAGGAATTATTCCCGGCAGCATAGGCGAAACATCAACAATTGCAATTTTGCTTGGCGCATCTATTTTGATTTTTACAGGTATTGCAAGCTGGAAAATAATGGTATCAACAGTGGCAGGAGCGTTGTTTACAGGTTTATTGGTAAACATGCTCGGAGGAAGTCCGTATCTGGAAATGCCCGCATGGCAGCATTTGATAATGGGCGGATTTGCTTTTGGCGCAGTATTTATGGCAACAGATCCTGTAACATCCGCTCAAACCGAAACAGGTAAATGGCTTTACGGATTTTTAATCGGAGTTGTGGTTATTATTATTCGACTGTTCAATCCGGGTTTTCCCGAAGGAATGATGATGGCAATTCTTCTAATGAATACTTTTGCTCCTCTTATTGACCACTGCGTAGTGCAATCCAATATCAAAAAACGGATGAAAAGAAAATTGATACTCTGAAAAATTTTATGATAATTATAAAAAAACAAAAAATGGAAAATAATTCAGATATAAAGAATAAGCAGGATAGCAATGTTAAACACAAAAAAATAGATATAAACGGTAGCGCTTACACTGTTATATATTCGGTAATTATGGTAGTTGTAGTTGCCGTATTGCTTACAGTTGCTTCTACCGCTCTTAAACCTGCGCAAAAATTAAATCAGGAAATAGAAAAAAAAGAAAATATCCTCAAAACTGTTGGTAAAACTGCCGATATTGCCAATGTGAAAAATAAAGCAGAATACATTAAAAATGAATACGGAAAATATATTAGAGCAGCGGCTACGGATATTAACGGCAATTTTTTGGATGTTAGCGACAGCATTGTATTCACGCTCGAACTTAAAAGAGAACTTGCAAAACCTGAAGCCGAAAGACAGTTGCCCGTATTTATATGTAAAGATGGCGAACAGTTGCGCTATATATTTCAACTGCACGGAAGAGGACTTTGGGGTTCGATATGGGGATATATTGCTTTTGAAAGCGATATGCATACCATTGCAGGCGTTGTATTCGACCATGAAGGCGAAACGCCCGGGCTTGGCGCTGAAATTACAACTGAAATATTTCAAAAACAGTTTGAAAATAAAAAAATTGATGAAGACAACTCATTGCCGATAATTATACAAAAACCGGGAGGAGAATTAAACAGTCATACTGTAGATGGAATTTCAGGCGGAACAATCACAAGCAAGGGAGTACAGCAGATGCTTGCCGATAATCTTAAACTGTATAAAGGTTTTATCACTAAAATAAAATCCCAGAATAATAATAATAATATTGAAACAAACGATAAAAATCAGGAACTATGAGCTCAAACAACGGATTAAAAATATTTACAACGCCTTTCAACAGCGGCAATCCCATAACTGTACTGGTTTTGGGTATATGCTCTGCGCTGGCTGTTACAGTTAAACTTCAGCCGGCATTTGTAATGGCAATATCGGTTACTGTTGTAACAGGTTTCTCTAACCTGATAATTTCTTTTTTGCGAAACACTATACCCAACAGCATTCGAATAATAGTACAGTTGCTTGTTATAGCAACATTGGTGATTTTGGTAAACGAAGTTCTCAAAGCATACGTTTACGATGTAAGCAAACAACTTTCGGTCTATGTCGGTCTGATTATTACAAACTGTATTCTGATGGGACGGCTCGAAGCATTTGCGCTTGGCAATAGACCAATACCATCATTCGTTGATGGCATTGCAAACGGAATGGGTTACGGAATAATTTTGATAATTGTAGCGTTTTTTCGCGAACTGTTAGGCTCGGGAACTTTGTTCGGAATACGAATAATTCCCGAAAGCTGGTATGTTGCAAACGGCGGATTTTATTTAGACAACGGTTTAATAATTCTTCCCCCAATGGCGCTTATTATGTTAGGTTGTATAATTTGGATACACCGCAGTGTTAATCAAGATTTACAGGAAAAATAATTCAAATTATGGAAAACTTTATAAATATATTTATACAGTCAATTTTTATTGATAACATGATTTTTGCATACTTTTTAGGTATGTGTTCGTATCTGGCAGTATCAAAAAGCGTAAAAACAGCTAACGGACTTGGAATAGCAGTAACTTTTGTATTGCTTATTACAGTGCCTGTGAATTATCTGTTGAACAGGTTTGTACTCAGCGAAGGCTCTCTGGCATGGGCAAGCCAGTCTCTCGGAGGAATTGATTTGAACTTTCTCAGCTTCATAGTTTTCATTGCAGTTATAGCATGGATAGTTCAGGTAGTTGAAATGGTTGTCGAAAAATTTGCTCCCGCTCTATACAATCAACTCGGAATATTTCTACCGCTGATAGCCGTAAACTGCGCAATAATGGGCGCATCACTGTTTATGCAGCAGCGAGTAGGAGATGTATATCACAGTTTCGGCGACATTCTGGCGTTTGCCTCAGGGTCGGGAATAGGCTGGTGGCTTGCTATTGTAGGAATAGCCGCAATTCGCGAAAAAATGAAATATTCCAACGTCCCAAAACCATTGAGAGGATTAGGAATTTCGTTTATGGTTACAGGATTAATGGCTATTGCCTTTATGAGCTTTATGGGAATAAAATTGATAAATTAAAAACAGATTATGGATATAAAATTAATTTTAACGGCAATTACAGTTGTGCTTGTAATAATACTTGTTCTGATAGCGCTACTGTTATACATAAAGAAAAAAATATCGCCATCAACATTGCTTACGATAAATATCAACGATGGCAAAAAAGAATTGACGGTATGCCCCGGCTCTACGCTTTTGTCAACCCTGTCAAACGAAAAAATATTTTTACCTTCGGCTTGCGGCGGAGGCGGTAGTTGCGGAATGTGCAAATGTCAGGTTATGGAAGGCGGAGGCTCAATACTTCCTACTGAAACAGGATTTTTTACCCGAAAACAGCAAATGACCAACTGGCGTTTGGGATGTCAGGTAAAAGTTCGCGACAATCTCAAAATACAGATACCTGAATTTGTGTTAGGAATAAAAAAATGGGAATGTGAAGTAATATCAAACAAAAATGTAGCAACATATATCAAAGAATTTGTGGTAAAACTCCCCGAAGGCGAACACCTTAACTTTGTTTCGGGCGGATATATCCAGATAGATGTTCCAAAATATGATATAAAATATTCAGATTTTGATATTGACGAACGATTTCGCGGAGATTGGGATAAATTCAAAATGTGGGATTTGAAATACAAAAACCCCGAACCCGTTGTACGCGCATATTCAATGGCAAATTATCCTGCCGAAGGCGACATTGTGATGCTTAACATACGCATAGCAACGCCTCCGTTTGACAGGGCTGCGGGAACATTTATAAACGTGCCGCCCGGAATATGTTCATCCTATATCTTCTCGCTTAAACCCGGCGATAAAGTTATAGTTTCAGGACCTTTCGGCGAATTTCATCCCATTATAAATTCAAAGCGCGAAATGCTTTATATTGGCGGCGGAGCGGGAATGGCGCCGCTTCGTTCACATATTTTGCATCTGCTGAAAACATTAAAAACAACAGACCGCAAAATAAGTTACTGGTACGGAGCGCGCTCAAAAAACGAAATTTTCTACGAAGAAGATTTTCGCGAACTTGAACGCGAATTTTCCAATTTTTCATTCAACATAGCATTGAACGCTCCGCTTCCCAGCGATAAATGGGAAGGATACACAGGCTTTATTCATGAAGTGATTTACAATAATTATCTGAAAAATCATGCCGAACCCGAAGATATTGAATATTACATGTGCGGTCCCGGACCTATGGCATCGGCAGTAATCAAAATGCTTGATGAACTTGGCGTACCTCGCGAAATGTTGATGTTCGACGACTTTGGTTCTTAAGCACAGTCGCTTTGACAACAAGTTATATTATAAATGACACAGGATTATCCTGTGTCATTTCTTTTTAGCGGCAATTTCGCCTGCCTGCCTCGTGGTTCTATAATCCGCAGGATTGAACATAATAGTCAGAACCTTTGCAAAACGCTCAAATTGATATTCCTTTCTTAATTTTTAGGATTTAATGATTTATACATATATCAAAAAAAAAAATTTTTTTTTTAACATTCATCTCCGAACGTTTTTTGTCCCATAATTTACATTATGTTAAGTTTCGGGAACAGATTATCAGCGAGTTAGACGTTTTTTCGTGAAAAATATTTTTTTTAGAAAATTTGTAATTAATTAAAATTTAATTACTTTTGTGTTTTCAAACTTAACATAATGTAAATTATAGGACA
>JAISNL010000101.1 GCA_031276235.1 Prevotellaceae bacterium
TGAAAATTTCACAATTAACCACAATTATCCCGAATTTCTTTTGGAAGAACTGAAAAAACTCCTCACTGCAAAAGATGAACAGATTGCGCTACTTAAAGAGATGCTGGAAAGAAAGTAAATAGCAATAATATCATGTGACAACGGTCGTGCAAAGTAGCGGCAGCAAATAATACGAGTTATTCGGAGGCAATAATTTGCCTTGTAATTCCTGCTGTTGTTACAACAATGGATTTTGTATTTTGCGAGTCGCAGTTCATGGTGATTGTAATGAAAATCGTGAACTTATCATTGCTATTCTACGGCTCTGGAATGCCTTTGCTGCAAGAATGAAAAAGCTCACGATTACTCGCGAGCGTTCGCATTTTTTATATTTGCAGCTATTTAAAATTTTCCAGATTCAAGAATAGCAACATGTAAAAGCTAACGCTTTATTTTAATCTATTTATCATTTTATATTTATCTCATATTCATATATTTTTGTTTAAATTATTTTCAAAAGTAATAAATAGTATAAACAAACCAAAACATTTTTTCCTGTCTGCATAAAAAAATTGTTTATGGAGTTCTGTTTTCTCCTGCCTTGCACGCAGAATGCCACATTGAGACTGTAGCCGCATTAATATTAATTTCTTCAAGTTTTTCTGTCTATAAATCATTTTTTTGTACTTTTAATTCATAAAAATTAAAATTGGATGTTACATTTCTTCGATTTTATCGTCATTAGTAATAGAATATGGAATTAGAAAAGTTTAAATCAAATATTATTCCCATGCGGCAAAATCTTTTTGCCTTTGCAATGAAAATGCTGCAAAATAAAGACGATGCAGAAGATGTTGTTCAGGAAAGTTTACTGCGACTGTGGAATATTCGCCAGCAACTTGATGATGTGTCCAATACTTCGGCATTCGCCATGCAAATAACAAAAAATATTTGTATAGACAAGCTAAGAACCAGCAAACAGGTAAGCGAAATAGATGAATTTGATTTGGGCAGCAATGAAGAAACTCCATATTCACAAGCGGAAATAAAAGATATGGTTGAATTTGTAAAAACAATCATTGAAAAATTGCCTGAATTGCAAAAAATAATTATAAAAATGCGCGATATTGACGGATATGAAATAGAAAAAATTGCCGAAATTACAGGCACAAATACCTCTGCGGTAAGAATGAATCTTTCGAGAGCGCGAAAAACAGTAAAAAAACGTTTAATGAAAATTGCAAGATTATGAAAATAAAAAAATCAAATATTGATTTGTTCATCGCAAAATATTTTGATGGCGCTACCACGTTGAAAGAAGAACGTTTGCTGATAAAATATTTTCAAAACAAAAACATGCCTGAACATTTGGAAATATATCGTCCGATTTTTATGTTCTTTTGGTCGGCTACCAAACGTAAACATCGAGTAAAGTATTTGTTTGCAAGCCTGAAAAGCAAAAGCATTGCAGTGGCTGTCGCCTGCTTTACTGTGCTTTTGGGAACGGCATTGTTTTTTAATATTCATGCAGATTTTGAAACCTCAATAGCCTATATTAACGGGAAAAAATATACCGACAAAAATATTATTTGCAGCGAAATTATCGAATCGCTCAACAATCTTTCAGCCAGCAATACAAATGCATATTTGGATCAGATTGAAGCGATTGAACAATTTTTTGACAACAATTAAATAATAATAAAATGAATATATTAAAAAAAATTATCACAATATTCGGATTTTTGTTTGCGTGTACTTCCATAAATGCGCAGAAAAATCTTAATATCGAAGCAATATTTGAAAGCTATGGCAAACAGGAAGGCGCAGTTTTAATAGAATTGGCAAAGGATGTGCTTGAAAACCACACAAAAATAAACAGATATAAAAGTATGATAATTCCTTATGATCCTAAAATTGCCGATATTTGCACAAACGCAGTAAAAGCCGATATAAAAGATGGAATCGTGATAATGGAATCCACAAAAGGCGGAAAAATCGAAACGGCATATTATTGCCTGAAAAAAAATGATAACAATACTGATTATGAATATATTTTGTTTACAAAAAAAAACAGAAAAATAACTTTGATATATTTGAAAGGAAATTTTCAGCCTCATAAATTGGAAAGCGAATTAAACACTCTTAAAAATCTATTTATTACAGTAAATAACAAACAAATAAAATTATAGTATCATGCACAAATTTTTACTTACAGTCACATGCATTTCATTAATTTCGGTATCGGTTTTTGCACAGGAAACGACAGATACGGCAAAATCAAACACAACAATCGATACAATAGCGACAGGCAAAACCGAAGAAACAAGTTCTGTATTTCTCAACGGTTCAAAATTTAATTTTATGATCAACTGGCATAAAACGGCTAAAACAACTTATCCATCCGAATCGCATTGGACTGGATTTGGTGTCGGTCTTCTATATTTAAACGGACTGAACGGAATAAATCAAGGAACATCAACATCTGTTTATGTCAATATCATGGAGTACGTTATTCCCATAAATAAACATTGGCTATTTGCCACAGGATTGGGTTTCGACTGGCAAAACTATAAATTCAGAGGAAACGTGAGTTTGAAAAATGATGACAATGGAGTAACGCGCATCGTTTATGATGACAGTAATGAGTACAGAAACAGCGCCTTCAAACTTTATCACATGACCATTCCGTTTATTGTGGAATATCAAACAAGGAATCGAAAATTAGGTAACTTTTTTATACATGCAGGTATAGAAGCGCTGATTAAAACATCTTCATCATCGCAGGCAGAAA
The DNA here is from genome assembly GCA_031276235.1 of Prevotellaceae bacterium. Classification (GTDB taxonomy): domain Bacteria; phylum Bacteroidota; class Bacteroidia; order Bacteroidales; family UBA932; genus JAIRKV01. Next base: position 2,771 of record JAISNL010000101.1, read on the forward strand.
TAAGTACGGCAGAAGGAGTTAAAAAAGAAAAATACAGAAGTTTAAGTATTCATCCTTTAAATGCCCGCTTTGTTGTGCGTACGGGAATGGGATGGTTTAGCATCATGGCGTCTTATCAGCCGTTCTCAATAATTAAAACAGAACGCGGCGGAGCAAATATAAAACCATACGGGATAGGATTAATGATTGATTTTTAAGAGATTCCTTTCTTCATTCAGGCGGCATAACGAAAGGAAGTTTTTAAAAAAACAGCAAAAAAATTGAATAAAAAATCGTTTTGTATTTTTGATTTAGCATTACAGATTTTTTCGGTAAAAAATACAAAATCCTGCATTATTTTCCAAATATTTTGGCTATTATTTTATTATATATCAATGATGTACAGAGTTAGTAAGGAGCGACTATCTACAGAAACCCTGACAAAATAATGATGAACTTTGTCATGTTTGCCGTTGTCTTTAATTTGCAGAAATAACACCGCAAACGTAAAAATAAGGGACAAAATCCACTGAATTACAAAACATTACGTTTTTTATGTGCTTTTTCATTGCTTTTCGTCCGTGTTGCAAAAAATCCATAAAATTCAAAATTTTGGAGTGGGCAAACAGGGCGCACGACGCATGAAAAGAAAAATGAAACAGCCTCGCTTTTGAGACATTTTCATGTTTTATTGTTGTTAGCTTCATATATTTTGGGAATGTTCTAATAACATACCAATTTTGTTTTTCCAAAAGTTTCATTCTTTAATGCCACCTGAATTTGATTGGTGAGGAGTATTAATAAGGAATAATATCGTAGAGATAAAAAAAAATCACATTAAGAATGAGGAAATTAAAGCGAGAAATAAAAAAAAGATTAAAAAAAGTTTGGTAATAAAAAAAAAAGTATTACCTTTGCAGCCCTTTTCAGATATAAGCGATCAAATAGAGGAAAAACGCTATTAGATTTAGCACAAAGAA
>JAISNL010000132.1 GCA_031276235.1 Prevotellaceae bacterium
TACAAGAAATGCTTACTTCTTTCGTAAATACTACAAAGAAAATGTTGCAAGAGAAACCGGTCGACTTGACCTTACTTTTGTTGGCTCACTACATCCCGATAAAAGTCGAAATGAAACAGGGTTTGCCAAACTCATATATGGAAATAGAGAAGATTTAGGTAAACTTTTGGGTACTATAGCACTGAATGTTGCTGCTGACGACCAAGCTATATATGAACTAATTCAAAATGCAGATGATTGCAAATCATCATTTTTCAGTGTGATCTATAATGAAAAGTATTTGCTGTGTATCAATAACGGCAATCATTTTTCTGACAACGATATGTCTGCAATTATTAATGTGGCGAGCAATTATAAGGAAGGAGAAGATATCGGAACATTCGGTATAGGTTTCAAAATTCTGCACAGATTAGTTGGTACTGATGACGGACGAGAAGCAATTATCAATAATTATGCGGGACCAATCATTTTTAGTTGGAATGAGTATAATCAATTTTCAAGATTTCTTAAAGGTGAACCTGTTGGTGTATATGGTTGGGGAGATACAAAAGAGGAATATATTTATGAAAAAGATAAAGAAAATGCTTGGCTAATTAAATTACTATATACTTGTTTTCCGTGTAATATAGGAGAAAGAATAAAATTAAAAGACTATGATACAGACGGGATAAAATTTGATAGAGAAGAACTCAAAGAAATGAGAGGTTTTTTGAAAGACTCTCTGCAAAATGTAAATCTCACAGACGACAATTATCTCAAAAATGGCTCAATTTTTTTTCTAAAATTAGGTGAAGGCAAGAGTAAATTTCTTGATGACGGTATTGATAAAATCAAAAGCGGGCTTTCCTATTCTTTCAAATTTCTAAATAGCTTGAAAAAGATATATATCAATGGAGAAGAAATAAAAGCACAACGGATAATGGATTATTCAAATTCATTTTTGATTGATAGTCCGGAATTCATTAACATAAATCCTAAAAACAAAAAACGGGATATAAAATATACATTTGCTTATTACAAGGATTATAAAAATGCGGAAAATCTGCGGAACGAGTTAGCGCCCAATCTTTATACATTTTTCTCTATGGACGAAGAGAAGAATGGTTTTAGTTTTTTGCTTCATTGCAACGCATTTGACATGAACAATGATAGACGTAAACTGCAAGCTAATTCTCAAATTAACGAAAAACTTTTGCCAATAATTGCCAACGATATAACGCAATATATTGACATGCAAAAGGAAAATAATAGAAACCTGTTTTTATCTTTATATGCTAATTTGTTGCTTTCTAAAGAGCCGAAAGGTAAACCTCATATAAACAACTACTTTTTCAGGGTTCTCAAAGACTACCTGCATCAAAATATTCCAACCTCAAATGGGTATTCTTGTAATGCCCAAAACGTAAAAATCAAAAATACATTTTTGGAAATTCAACCTGCTGATTTTGATTGCCCTGAAATTGATTGGTTTTATTGGAATAATGAAAAGTATGACAGCACATTGATTGATGAAGCCCGCGATTCAACGAAATTAAATCTTGACAAGTGGAATATTATTGACCTGCTAAAATATGCTGTTCAGCAAAATAAAGTAGATAAAATTAACTCTTGGGTTAAGAAAATAGAGTCTGAAACCTCGCTATTTTTTGCAGAAGAAAGAAAAATGAGAGAGGCAGACAATACACAAGAAATTACAAGAAAACCGAAACCTTACTATACTTTGTTGTCCGAAATCAACAAAAATATTTTAAAATCAAATTTTGAATTTATCTCACAAATTAAACTCTTCAAATTTTCGGACGACAATTTCTATTCGCTAAATGAAATTTTCGAGAGTGAAAAATTGGTGTTGAATTATAAAAAGACATTTGATATTCGTTATGAATTACAAAATTTTGGATTTATAACTTCATTAATCAATATTGATAGTGTTAACTCAAAAGATATATCTAATTATTCAAATATTAAAGACTTAATACAAACAAACATATCGGATTTACAGTTATTTCAAAAAATATTTCAAAAAGTAAAATCTAATACTCTTAGGAAAGACAAAAAACACAAATTGTTTTTTGCTCTTGCCGCGTTCGATGGCGTTGGAGATGAAAAATTAAAGGATTTGGAATTGTTTAAAGGCTCAAAAGGCAATGTATGCCCATTACGGCACTTATTAAAAGGCGATTTGTCAGTCCCAAATTGGCTATTCTCATTTAAAATTCATATCGCCGAATATACTCCAGAATTAGATAAATATCTTGTTCCCGAAAAAGATATTTATCAATCTATAATTCTCAAAAATTGGGATTTCATTATTTCACAACAACTTGATATTGATAATTTATACAAACAAACAACCTCCTATTATCAGCAAAATCAGGTAAATCAAAGATTGGACAAATTTGCTTGTATTTATACAAATAATGGATTTAAGAAACCCGATGAAATATTCTTTAACGATAATCTTATTAATAATAGAAATTTCAATGACTTACGAGATGCGATTATTAAATTGTCGGGAAAACATATGCCACACAAAAACATTTTCTACTATTTGATAGATGATAAGTCTCCCTTCAAAATTTTCCGTAATGATTCTATTTGTAAAGTTATAGCAGGGGCAGAAGCAATAAAATTATCATACGACGAAGTTGTATCTTTATTAGAGTTTTCCCAACAAAATAAAGAAGAGATTTTTAGATTTGTCTATATTCAAAAACAGAACGACGTTTTTTTGCTTGTTAGACATTCACAGAACATTTTTCAGTATTATTCAGATAGAAAAGAGATAATCGAACTTTTGAGTAATCACAATAGTTTCAAACTTTTGCCCGAAGAATTAGATGTAAAAAAGTTACAAAATTCAGGACTTTGGTCTGGCAGAGGGTTATACTTGAAAATATTACAAACTGTGGAATTTTCCGAGAACCTTTTACCTGTTATTAAGGAAAGTGATAAAGAGGTTCAACTTGAATATTTGTCTAAACTGAAAAATTTGTCTTTGCAAGAAGGGGAAACGTATGACAAAAATTCTTTTGAACATCGTTGTCTGAAAATGGCTATTGATTTTTATGGTAATAGTTTCCAAACGGATTTTGCCCATAAAATTTTAATAAACAATTGTCTTAAAATAAAAGATATTGCAGTAAAAGATGACATTATTTTTGATGAAATCACACTTTCCCTATCTTCTGTTCTGCCTAAATACAAGGGCAGTAGTGATATTATCACTGCAATCATTAATCAATTTATGGATTTTACAAAAACCGAACTGTCTGAAAAGGTATTTTATATTAAGAATAAAAGCAAAAATGAAATTTTGTCGGAACTGCTAAATAATTTTAAATCATTAACAACGATTGAGCAATTTGCATTTGTTCTTTACTATTCAAAACAGAATGAAAAAAACTATTTTACAAATGATTCACTTTCTTCTCTTTCGCGTGTTGACATATTAGATTTTGCCTATAAAAAACAATTTAAGGAACTTGGCAATTTGGTGAATTTCATAAATGTTGAAATATTAAATAAAATCTATCCATCAGAACTTGCATTAGAAACAGAAAGATTGCCTTCGTGGATTCTAACTTGGCTTGATACAGATGATAAACAGAATAAATTAAATTATCTGTCATTGTTAGGTCTAAATACCGGAAATAATAATGGTATAGTGTCTATTCGCAAATTTTTTCACACTGATCTATATATAGATATTAAAAGTAAAATATATGCACTTCATCAAAATTCAGATTTACTTGTCAATACATTTGAATGGCTAAAAGAAAACGAAATAAAACTATCTACACCAGAACAATTTGATGTTTTCAAAAAAGTTGTTGAAGTAATAAATGAAAACCGAGACAATGGAGATTTGGTTATTCAAGAAGAGCCTGATTTTGAGAATTTGAAAGAAAAATCAACCGAATGGAACGCTGATTATTATCTCACATGGAAAGAACAGACGGATAATAAATTTTCAATTTACCTTTATGATGGTGCATTACCAAAAACAGTAGGATTGGACGAAATAGACGATTATATTTTCTATTGGTATAATAATGGTGATGTTGTTTTGGAGGGAAATACTATTTATGTGAATAAACAGAAAAACATTCGTGATGTGTTAACTATGCTTGCTTCTGAAAAGGAGAATGATTTTACCTTTGAGGATTTGTGGAAATTGTTTAATGAAAATTCTAAAAATACAGAAAATAAATCAGACCGAAGAAAATCTGAAAATAAAGATGGTAATTCTGATTTTAAAGATGATGTAGAAGAATTTATTAAAACAGAACTTGAAGATACAGAATGGGATGAATACATTCCAGAATTAAGGAGTTTATTGGAACTTCCAATTAGCCAATCATTAGAGAAACAAAAGATATACAATCTTATTGCCAAACTTAAATTAGCAAAAGATAGAAACATCCATTTCGAAAACGCGAATACGGACTACAATCATTTGGAAAACGAAAATGAAAAATACATTGTGCATAGTGCAAGAAGAGCATTTGCATACATCCACCCTAAGGAAATTCTCAAAATGAGAGATGAAGGGTATCAAATGGCATTAGATTTTAGTACAAAAACACCTATAAGGATTTACAAAAAAGCAGAAGAAATTTTATCGCTTAATACAAACCACATGCTTGTGTTCCAACATGAAAAAACAATGGATGATTTATTTGCATTTTGCGAAGCTAATAAAGATGAAAACAAGCACTTGTTGATTGTAGATAAAGATAATTCCCGAAATCAATCAAGTGATATTTTTAAATTATTAAACCCAGAAGATGATTATAGATAATAATAAACATATCAATCTTATTCAAGATGAATTGACATACCAAACAAACGAGTTTGACAAAATACTCAGAAAGCAAGCAGCAAAAATGTTCATTGAAAATCAACTTTACATTTGCAGGTATCAAGGTTTTGATGAGGCAAGAGGCAATCTGATTGTGAAATTTGACCATCAAATATGTCCTGCCCCAAGAAAACATGAAAATCTGCAATGTTTTGTTTCTTCTATCCAAGATGAAAATGTAAGAAATTGGGGCGGTCTTACATATCGAGATTTGAGAACTCAAGTTACAACACAGTTTGAAAGCAAAACAGTTTTCTTTACTTATGAAAAAGATTATACTATAGTAGGTCTATCGGGTGTGAAAATTGAAGATATTCCTAAATATGAAAAAAATGCGTTGGTATTTTTAGCCCCATCAGACCCTCCACTATGTTATTTGGCGAACCTTATTAATTTTTTAAAAGAATCAAAATCAAACAAGATTCTTGAATTAAACATTGAGAATCCCAATTGGAATCCACAACCTTTAGTAGTTGATGAAAATATTGTTTCTAAAATCCAATCCGAATGCGTAAATAATGAAATCATTATCATACAAGGACCTCCGGGAACAGGAAAAACATATTTAATGGCTCAAATTTGCAGTGAACTATTAAAAACCGATAATAAAATTCTTGTAACAGCATTAACCAATAGAGCGCTTATTGAATTGGTTGAAAAAGAGCATTTGAAAACAGCATTGGAAGAAGGTAAAATATATAAGTCGGCATTAACGGCAGATGAAAGTAAAAACAAAAAGATTAAAGGTATCAAGGCGTTCAAAAGTATGAGCCAACAACAACCTCAGATGCTTTTATCAACTTATTACATTATGAGCCAAATTGCAGTTAAAGCGGTAGAAGACAATCATTTTGACTTTATCATTATAGAAGAAGCAAGTCAGGCATTTTTATCTACTATTGCCTTGGCGAGAAAATTAGGCAAAAAATGTATCGTCATCGGCGATATAAAACAACTTGAACCAATTTTTCATAAAGATTTTGTACCTGAAAATATAAATAATTTTCACTGGATGGTTTGCGGTCTTAAAGCAATCAGCCTTTACCTTCCAGATGCTAAACAGTATATTTTAACTGATTCATATAGATTAACGCCAAATTCTGTTACCGCAACGAATGCTTTCTATTATGGAATGTTGAAAAGCAAATCACAAGTGCAACTTCCATTAGATTTCTCTACATTTCCGTTGCTTAAAGAAACTTTTCAATCAATGGGAGGCATAACATTAAAAAAAATGAAATTACCTGACGGAAGAATTCCTTCTGAGGAATGTTCCAATTTTATTGTTAATGTCGTCAATCAACTCAAACAATTTAATTGCAAATTGGATATTGCTATATTAGCATTTAACAAAGATACAATACGTTCGCTACAAAAGGATATTTTTTCAAAATGTTCTAACACAGAAAATATCGTAATAGAAACCATAGATAGAATTCAAGGGTTGACAACAGATTTTTGTATTTTCTTTATTCCTCCAGATGCCATGCCATTTGCATTACAGTTAAACAGATTTAATGTTGCAACTTCACGAGCAAAATTTTGCACATTGATTATTGCAGATGAAACAATTGTACATTTTGAAAGTATTTCGCGAGAACTTTCGGAATATTTTAAACATGTTGTACAAAAAAATGTTAGTGTCAAAACTGAAAAAGATGATGCGGCACAACTCCAAATAGATATACAAAATCAAGTTACCCCGAAAGTTATCGGTAAAATAGACTTGTCTCAATTTGAGAAACCGAAAAAAGAAATCAAAAAAGACAAACAAAATATTTATATAATTGATACCAATGTGTTTATAGATTATCCTGATATTATTTCAAAGATTGACAACAAGTATCACATTGTTCTTTCGGCAAAAGTCATAGACGAATTGGATTATCTGAAAATTTCGTTGCCCGAAGAACAAAAAAAGAACGTTCAACAAGCATTGAAACTCATAAATGTAAGTTTGGATAAAACTAATGTAACAATGGAAACGGCAAATTTGTCTCTGTTACCAAATGATTTCAGCAAAAAGTCGCCCGATAATTTTATTTTGTCAATTGCGCTAAAGTACAAACAGGAAAATCCGATAATGCTTACTTCCGACAATGCTTTGCAGGGAAAAGCCAAAGGTTTGGGCATTACAACAATAACGCTCAAAGATTTTTTGAAGCAAAATTTGCCTTCAAATTTGTATAATCAATGGTTGAACAGTAATAATTAAAATAGTATGTCCGAGCAACAAAATATAGAATACAAGTCCATTTGGAAAGACGAATACTTGAAACGGATATGTGGATTTGCAAACGCTAACGCTTTATACATAGGCAAAGACAATAAATAACGCCGCCTTGTTGCTTTCCACCCCGATCCCGAAAAATTTGTTACATAAGTATTTATAAAAATACATTACTGACCGACTAAACAAAAAAACAGTTGTTTATTGTTATTAAATTACTCATTATTAACCTGAATTTTGGCTTAATTCCTCAATCATTTGAATATATCCTTTGAACTTTTCCTCGCTTTTGATGTATGTCTTATCCAAAACTCAGGTTAATACTTGAATATGCCGTGCAATAATCATAAAATTATTTTTATGCAAAAACAAATAGAGAACTGTACATTATAAAAATCTTCGTTTAAATTCAGAGCAAATTATTGCCGTTGCTACCGAAACATTAAGTGATTCAGCTTTTACCGCATTATTCGAAAAACAAGGTATGTGAAGTTTTTTAGTTACATATTTTTCCGTCTCATGCGAGATTCCTTTTCCTTCGTTGCCCATGATTATTAATCCTTGCTGCAAAAGTTTTGCGGTATAAATATTTTCACCATCGAGGAATGTGCCGTAAACAGTAATATTTTTGGCTACAGTATTCAAAAAATCGTTTAAGTCGGCATAAAAAACATTTACGCGGCATATTGCGCCCATTGTTGACTGCACGGATTTTGGAGAAAAGCAATCTGCTGTTTTGGGAGAACATATAATGTTACCTATCCCGAACCAGTCGCACAAACGTATTATTGTACCTAAATTTCCGGGATCTTGAATATCATCTAACACAATATTCAATGAATTGTTTATTTGACTGAAATTTATTTTTTTATGAGGAATTTGGGCAATAATAAATGCTTTCGATGGCGTTTTAAGCAAACTGATGCGTTTCATTTCATTTTCCGAAATTATTTCCGCTTTTACATTATGGTTTGGTAATATTGCATCGGGCAAACAAAACAAACTTTCAATTTGAATATTTGACTTTAATATTTCGCCTGCCAGCTTCTCGCCTTCGGCAATAAACAAACCCAGTTCATCTCTAAATTTTTTATATTCAAGCGATTTTATGCGCTTTATTTTTTCTTTGCCGAGCATATAAATTTAATATCCGAGAATTTTCAACATCGAACGAAACGATTGTTCTTTGCTGAAAAGGCGAGTATAATATTCTCCTTTTTCGTTTCTGTCAATAATTATATGTTTTGGTGCAGGCTGCAAGCAATGCTGTATGCCTCCGTAGCCGCCCAGCGATTCCTGATATGCTCCTGTGTGAAAAAATCCTATGTACAGCGCTTCATCATTATTGTATTGAGGTAAAAATATTGCATTTGCATGAGCTTCGGAATTATAATAATCCTGACTGTCGCATGTTAATCCACCAAGAATAACTCGGCTGTATTCGTGATTCCATTTATTGATGGCAAGCATTATAAAACGTTGTTTGAGTCCCCAAGTGTCGGGAAGATTGGTGATAAACGAGCCGTCAATCATATACCATCGCTCACGATCGTTTTGCTGCTTTTGCCCGAGAATAGAATAAATAACAGCGCCGCTTTCGCCAACTGTATATGATCCAAATTCACTGAATACGTGGGGTTCGGGAATATCATATTGAGTGCAAATGTTTTTAACTTGCGCAATGATTTCTTCAGTCATATATTCATAATCATAGTCGAACTGCATGGATGTTTTTATCGGAAAGCCGCCGCCAATATTAAGCGAATCAAGAGTCGGACATATTTTTTTCAGTTCGCAGTAAACTTTTACGCACTTTGCCAATTCATTCCAGTAATAAGCATCATCTTTTACACCTGTATTAATAAAAAAATGAAGCATTTTCATCTCAAAATTAGGATTCTTTTTAATATGATTTTCGTAAAATGGTACAACATCGCTGTAACGTATTCCCAAGCGGGAAGTATAAAATTCAAATTTCGGTTCTTCTTCTGCCGCTATGCGAATACCAAGCTTGCATTGACTAGTAACAAGTTCGCTAAGCGAATCAAATTCAAGCATATTGTCGAGAATTGGAATACAGTTTTTCCAGCCTGTGTTCACCAGATTGGCAATATTTTCAATATATTGTTGTTTTTTAAACCCGTTACAAATTATAAATATATCTTTGTTTACAATTCCCTGATTATAAAGTTCTTCTATTATGTTTATGTCAAAAGCAGATGATGTTTCGAGATTTATTTCGTTTTTCAAGGCTTCTTCGAGAACGAATGAAAAATGAGAACTTTTAGTGCAATAACAGTAGTGATAATCACCGTCGTAGTCAACTTTTGCCATAGCCACATTGAACAGTCGCTTTGCCTTTTGTATTTGCTGGCTTATTTTCGGAAGATATGTGATTTTAAGAGGCGTTCCATACTGCTTGATAATATCCATAAGTGGAATATCGTTAAAATACAATTCGTTATCTTCAACTTTAAATTCCGAAGATGGAAATTCGAAAGTTTGTTCAATTAGATCAATATATTTGTTTTTCACTGTATAAAGTAATTAATTTAAATTAAATATTTTTTACCAATCCGATTAACACGGATTTTTAATTTCGCACAAAAGTAGAAATATTTTTTCGATTTCCATACAATAATAAATTATAAACTCATTTTCTTTTTTTATTGAAATATTTTTCAGATTAAAAATACATATTTTTACGATGATTTTTAGGATTTTTCAGATAAAAAATTCCTTTAATAAAGAAAATTAGCCTTTGTCGGCATAGTCTAATTCAAAGTTTTTTTGAAAGGCTTAAGTTATATAAATGATTATATATCATTTTTTTGAAAAGTGCAAAAATACAGATTTAAAGTAAAATTTTATCATAAATTTGTTAGGATAAAATGTTAAGTATCTGGAATATCGAAAAAATGCGAAAGCAGAAGGAGGCAAATCATATCCAATTTGCCGATTATACGAAAATCAGTAATTGTTTGTTAACTTTGCGGTCTGAAATAATATAACTCATTATGAATTGGTTTGAAAATTTATTGTGGAGCAGTTCAATTGCTCATTCTGTTTTTATATTTGCAGCAGTAATTTCGCTTGGATTTTTACTTGGCAAAATCAAAATTTTCGGTGTATCGCTCGGAGTAACCTTTGTGCTTTTTGTCGGTATTGCCGCCGGACATTTCGGATTTACAGTAAATTCCGAAATATTGGCATTTGTAAAAGATTTCGGTTTAATACTGTTTGTTTATTTTATAGGCTTGCAGGTTGGTCCCGGATTTTTTGCATCATTCAAAAAAGATGGTTTGCAAATGAACATGCTGACTTGCACAACCGTATTGCTGAATATTGCGGTAACGCTTGCAATATATTATTTAGCAAACAATGTGTCGATGCCAACAATGGTAGGCATACTTTCTGGCGCTGTTACCAATACTCCCGGACTTGGAGCCGCTCAATCCACGCTCGAACAGGCAGGTTCGGCTGAATCTGTTGCCGTTGGCTATGCTATCGCTTATCCGCTTGGAGTTATCGGAATAATTCTATCTTTGCTCGCAATGCGATATTTTTTCAAAATTAAACTTGATAAAGAAAACGAAACATTACACAGCAGCAAAGACTCTGACATTCGGCAACCCAAACTGTTAACTCTCGAAGTGAATAATCCTGCTATTTTTGGCAAATCAATCATGGAAATTGCAAAACTTTTCGATAAAAAATTTATCATATCTAGAATTTTTACCGAAGGCAAATTGCAACTGCCCAAATCGGAAACTATATTGCGACAAGGCGATAAAATATTGCTCGTGATTTCGGGTTCGGATGTTGACCTGATAACAGCTTTTATCGGCAAAAATGCTGAAACTATTGATTGGGACGCTTTGTCGGGTGAAAATTTTGAAATGCGTAAGGTAATAATTACTCGGTCGAATATAAACGGAAAGAGTCTTGGAAGTTTGCGTTTGCGAAGTATCTACGGAGTAAACATCACACGGGTAATAAGAGCAGAAATGAGCCTGCTTGCCAATCCCAATCTTACTCTGCGTGTTGGCGATACGCTTGTTGCCGTTGGCGCTCCTCATGCAATAGACAATGTTGCCAAATTTTTAGGAAATTCTACGAAAAAACTTCATACTCCAAATATAGTTACAATATTTACAGGAATAATGCTTGGAATCTTACTGGGTTCTGTTCCCATAACATTTCCGGGTATTCCAATGCCTGTGAAACTCGGACTTGCAGGAGGCTCGCTTATCATTGCAATTTTTATAGGCAGATTCGGACACAATTTCAAAATGGTTGCATATACTTCGCAAAGCGCCAACCTGATGCTGCGCGAAATCGGGATTACTTTATTTCTGTCGAGCGTAGGTATAAGCGCAGGCAAAGACTTTGTAGAAACTATTGTTTCGGGAGCAGGTTTGCAATGGATGCTGTGGGGAGCATTTATTACTATTATTCCAGCCCTTATCATAATAGCAATTGCACGTTTGGCATTAAAAATGAATTATTTTGCGCTTATGGGCGTTGTCGGAGGAAGTTATACCGACCCGCCGGCGCTTGCCTATTCAAGCAATATGGCAGGCAATGATATTCCTGCCGTTGCATATTCTACGGTTTATCCGCTTGCAATGTTTTTGCGGGTGCTTACCGCCCAGTTGTTAATTATGATTTTTGTGTAGCAGACAGATTTTTTTAATACTGAAACCTTTCCAATGTCTGCATAACTGATAATTCCATAGAAAAACACATTCTTCTAATATACGCCAGCAAATAAAATATCCCGCACAAGTTGTATTTGTGCGGGATGTTTTATATTTCCTTATTTATTTATTCACTACTCGCAATTACATTCAAAGTTGTAGTTTACTTCGTATGCGCCTAATTCTATTTGGGATTCTTGTATGCGTTGGTAACTTTCAATGTCTGTCGGTTCGCGGTTGAGGGCGTTGTTGCCGGCATTGAGGGCTGGGCTGCCAAGTTGAGGGCGATAATAGCCATCAATAGTTGGAGCGCTGGATGCTGGAATTGGAAGCACAAATACAGGATCATTTGACGGATTTGTGCCGTCCATGTTGCCTGCGCCTGATGGGTTCAAATCCTGAATTAGCGAATACTGATATGCAGGCGAACCGCCCGTGCTGTGAACATTGTTGCTGCTGCCTGCGGCATTGCCCCAAACTATGGAATTGCCAATTTGCGGAGACGAATTATTTGTATATATTCCTCCGCCGCTTGTTGTTGCTCTGTTGCCGCTTACAGTAATATTTGTAAGCGCAGGCGAACCGCCATTGAGGTATATTCCACCGCCACTCGCGGATAGATTTCCGCTCACAACCACATTGATAAGTTTTGGCGATGAATTATTTGAATATATCCCACCGCCATATTCTGTGGCTTCGCTGCCTCTTATTGCTACATTCACTATGTTTGGCGATGAATTAGCAAAATATATTCCGCCACCGCTGTTTGCGCTTATAGACTGACTGTTTACGGTGATTGTGCCGCTGCCGTTTGCCTTGCCGTTTCTGATAACAAAACCGTCTAATCTGGCTGTATCCGTGCCGCTTATCATGTTGCCTGCGCTGATAACCGTGTGATACAAATTATCTCCGCTCAAAATACTTGGGTTTTGTGCAAGGTTACGCTCTGTTAACGATGTTTCCGTACCTGCAAAGCCGCCGTAAATTTTTACTCCTGCAACCATTACAAAGGAATTATCATGTTCTGATGTTCCATTTCCAGCCCTGTGCAAAGGATGATAAGTGCCGCGTGCAACCCAAATTTCTTTTATCGCTTGGCAATTAGTTTGCGCTGCAGCCAAAAGCGGGTCTGCAAGTCCCGCGTAAGCGTTTGCCCACGACGAACCGTCCATGTTACCTGCACCTGACGTCGTAACATAGACTCTGCCATTTGCGCCTATACATTTATCGTGTGTGATACTAAGCGTTTTTGTACAGCCCAGCACATCGTCGGTTAATTCGACCGTAATCAGATGTTCGTCGGCATTTGTCCATGTAGCGGAATAAGTTGCGTCGGTCGAAACCTGTGCGCCGTCCACTTTCCAGACGTAACTGACATTGGTTGCCGACTGTTGAAGATCGACGGAGTAAGTATAAACGCCTGCGCCCACGTCGTTGCCACCCGACGATACGAGCGCGGAGCGTAGAGACCTGACTGTGATTTTCACAACGTTACTCGGCTCGGTGGTACAGCTTGTCGTGTTCAGACGGTAATATGTGTCGGACGTTAGCGTGGGAAGCGTGAACGTTCTGTCGGTTGAATCCGTATCCGTCCATCCATCGACGCCGTTGGAACTCTGTTGCCAACGATAGCTGTAAAATCCGTTGCCGCCAGACGGATTGTTTGTAGCCTTCAGCTGTACGGGGATTGTTCCGTAACATATCGTGTAGTCCTTTTCGATACTGACCGCCGTCAATGCAGGATAAGCGTCGATAACGACTTTGAGGCGCGGCGCGACGGGCTTGCCTTTGTATTGTGCTTCGACCCACCATTCGCTTGGAGCCACGCATGGGCGAGTATTCATTACACCCCCGTCGGGAGAGCCTCCCGTTTCGACAGTGTACCAGAGATATTCAACATCCGTGATGGTCTCGAAACCCGCAATTACATTCGTTCCGGCGCAACCGATATATGTGGCTGCTATTGGTTTGTTGACTATGATATACACTTTCGCTTCGGTCTTGCCTGTGGTGCAGGTCAGACGGTAAACAAGTGAATCGACGCCGTAGAAATCAGTTTGAGAAGTGTATTTGATTTGGTCGCCAACGAGGTCGGCGACGCCTTTGGTTGGGTCGGTCGCTATCGTAAATTCGAGCGACGGACAACCGGAAGCAGGCGTATCATTGAAACGTACGTCGATAGTAACTTCGGTGTTTATCAGCGTGGCAACTGTATCGTTCGCGGCTTTCGGAAGTCCGGCGGGGTCGTATTCAAACGTGTTATTATCGTAGTCACATTCGAGTTGTACGTATGCAGCTTCGCCTTTATCATTTATTCTGATAATGATTTTCGTCAAAGACGCGTACGATGAATAATTACGTATCGTTACCGTTGTCGCCATTATATCATCGACATTGAGAGAAACCATCGAACTGTCGGTCGCCATTTTGTTTGCGGGAATTGTTGCGTCATTTTTATACGCCGAAATATAGAACGGAGCGATTAAAGGAGCGTCGCCTGTGTTTGTCAATTCCGTAACGATTACTAACGAATCGCCGTCGCCGTAGTAAGTGAAGACGGGAGTTTCGGTAAACTTTGCGTCGGGAGTAAGCCACAACGGAATACCGTTTTTGTCAAGCGCTGTTTGCTGTTGCAGGAAGTTATTGTAAGGTCGCACATCGTCCGAAGTACCTAACAATCCGTCGGCGCCGGGAAATACCGTTACCGGATTTAACTGTACTGACGGAACTGTCAAATCTTCGTTTATGTTCACTGCATTATACATGTACTGATTCCATACTTTTCGAGCCGGAGCCCAGGGTGAGCCGGACGATTTCAACACATTCAAACTCCCTGTCCAATCATGCCCCGTAGGGTAACCAACAGCCAGAATATCCGCACTTCCATCACCATCAACATCGGCTATAACAGGATATTGCATAATAGTGTTTTGAGTAATATCGAATGATGCTATGAGAGAAGCATCGTTTCCGTTAAAAATACGAACTTTGGACTGGTCGGAAATTAACATTTCATTAGATCCGTCAAAATTGAAGTCAAACAGGGTAACACTGTTGGAATAAGAATTTTCGTCAGGGTCAATACCCCATAAATATGAAAATTGTCGAGTTGCAGAATTGTATTCGTAGGCTTGTATGTCATCGTCTGATGAAGTTTTGTCACACATAATAACTATATCCAATTTTCCATTATTGTTTACATCGGCTATCAAAGGAATACTTTTTCCATTCCACGTGGTGGAGATAAGTAATGGCGTACTAACTGCATCATTATAAACATCCCACACATACACAGCAACCGTACCGCCTGTTTCAGCCCGTGTATCTCTGTTACTTACAAGGATATCCAAATGTCCGTCATTATTAAAGTCTGCAACTTGTGCGTGTCCATCAGTCGTAACTCCTGCCGGATTTACAGTCTTTGTCATTGTTATCGAATTGTCGACGGTTCCAAGGCGGTTAGTAATATTCACACTATAAATTTCGTTGCCAAGTATCAGTTCCAGTTTTTCATCACCTGTCACGTCTGCCGCTATAACCGATGAAAATTTGTACTTAGTAACATGCGGGTAATGTGTCCATGATAACCCTGTATTATTGCCTCCTGTAGCTGTAGCCAGTAAAACGCCGCTTGACGCATCATAAATCTTATTCCGTACATACACTTCAGGATAGCCGTCGTTATTAAAATCGGCAAAGCCTATATTAACGGCAAAATCTGCGTTTGCATATAATCCGAAATCAGTATCTGACACCCATTTCTCCGTACCTGTGATATCATACGCTCGCAATTTACAATCAATGTCCGCCACAACAATTAAGCCTGTTCCATCATGGCTTTTAACCAATCCATACGGTGAGCCGTCAAATGTGGTAATATATTGCGGAAGCGTAATAGTTTTTATCAACTCGTAAGTTTTTCCATTATAAATCAATATTGTATTGACTACTTCTATTTGATATGGGGATGTAGTAAGAATACGTGAATTTGCTGATCCGAAACAAACTATTTCAGGAATACCGTTATTGTCTAAATCTCCTACCAAAGGATTGATTCTATTTAAAACGATAGGACTCGATGACCAATCTTGTTTTATTCCCCAAGTCATCGCCGGCGCGGGAATATAGCAATCCGCATCGCTCATGTTGTCCGGCAATTTATGATGCACATGGCTAAGCGTTTTTGTGCAGCCAAGCACATCATCGGTGAGTTCGACTGTAATCAGATGTTCGTCGGTGTTTGTCCAAGTAGCGGAATAAGTTGCGGCGGTAGAAACCTGCACGCCGTCCACTTTCCAGACGTAACTGACATTGGTTGCCGATTGTTGAAGATCGACGGAGTAGGTATAAGCGCCTGCGCCCACGTCGTTGCCGCCCGAAGAGACGAGTGAGGAGCGTATAAACCTGTCCATTACCACCGTTGTAGCTGTAATCAGAAACGGGTCTTGGTCAACGACTACGGTATATCGTCCGGTGTCCG
>JAISNL010000136.1 GCA_031276235.1 Prevotellaceae bacterium
GAGCGAGTCTGGTGGTATATGCGAAAAAGTATCACACACAATCGATATATTTCAACTATGTATGAACGAATTGGAAACTTCTGGAGGCTGTTTTCCAAAATGCTTAAACCAAATCCAACCCTTAAAACTATTTGTGCAATTAATTTGTAGAGATTATATAATATACTTGTTTAAAATTATTTTTCACACTCTGTGCTGTTAAACAAGTTTTTAAATTCTTCCATTATTTGTTCATTCATGAAATTTATTATTGATACAGGTTTTGGTTTTTTTGTGTATCTGTAGGTGTTGGATAAGGGAAAATATTCTGTTTCCGCCGAAAAATCATCGCGTAAACATGCCTTATATTCAAAAAAAGTGCTGCGCGAGATATTCAGGCGTTTTGCAAATTCTTCGGAATTTCCCGTACAACCGTGAGATATTAGGAAATACATGTATATCAATTTGCGTAAATCTATGTAACGTGTTGGCATTGTGAAAATGTTTTTTTTGTTTTAAGTTTCACATCCCACAAAACAAACGTGGGATATTCTTGCCTGCATTTTCACAAGGTCTTAGGAAGCCCATACAACAACAACAAGAAAACCCACGCCAAGCGCGAGCATTCTTTTATTTACTGTTGTTGTATCAAATTCAAATAAATTTCCTAAGTTTAGTGAATTTGCAGGCAATAAAGCTTATGCTTTTATACTATAATATTTTAAATTTCTACGTCATTTTTACATTTTTATTTTGCTAAATTAATGCAATAATATGAATTTTCAAAAAAAAGACGGAATTTTCCGTCTTTTTAGTAAATAAATTGAATGATGTTTTCATTCTGCTACTGTTAGTCTAACTGCTTTGCCATTACCACTTCCATTGTTAGATTTTTTGTCATTAGAACAAGCTTCTTTACATGTTTGGCATTGTTGACTACAACTAGAACAGTCTCCTCCTGTGATAGCATCCATCATTTCAGAATCCATTAGTATATCAATGTCTTCTTTTCTTTCCTGTGCCGACATAGGCACTAATTCATTGTTTTGTTTCATAACTAAATACTTTAAAGGTTTAACATAATGCAAAATTATTTTATCAAAGTCCGAAATGCACAGACTGAAAAAAATTTCGTTAAAAAAATTGTCCTAAAAATACAAATTATTTTTTCTGCAAAATTTGATGTTATACTTTTGTTCTATAAGTCATAATTAAAATTACATTGATTATTTTATAAATAATTTATAATTTATTCCTGACTTCGACAATGCGTCACCTCAAAACTTCTCTGTAAATTTTGAGCAAATATTTATATGCGTAAAATATTGTTTTCCTTTAATATACAAATAAATTGTACAATTACTGTTTTTTGCTTACGTCACCCAAATCGGCGACTTGTAATTTGTATGTTATTTATTTACAGATGCTTATAAAATTATTGTTTATGAAGTGTCGAAGTCAGGAATAATATTAATTTTCAAAAAAAAGATAAAAAAAGACGAAGTTTTCCGTCTTTTAAATGAATAATTTAATTCGTCTTAATCCAAAACACAACATCACTAATATTATGTGTACCACCCCCATTACAACTTTTTTTGCAACTAGACGAACATTTTTCACATTGGGCATCACATTTGCCACCAATGGTAGCATCCATCATTTCAGAATCCATTAGTATATCAATGTCTTCTTTTCTTTCCTGTGCCGACACAGGCATTAATTCATTGTTTTGTTTCATAACTAAATACTTTAAAATGTTTAACATAATGCAAAATTATTTTATCAAAGTCCGAAATGCACAGACTGAAAAAAAATTCGTTAAAAAGATTGTCCTAAAAATACAAATTATTTTTTCTGCAAAATTTAATGTTATACTTTTGTTCTATAAGTCATAATTAAAAGTACATTGATTATTTTATAAATAATTTATTGTCGGATAAGTATCTGACAATATTGTGTAATTATTTTTTAGAATCTATATAACATCAATTAAATTCATGTATCTTTTTGTGCAGTCTAATGCTTATAATAATCAAATATTTTTGATTATTGCTGTGCAAGAGTAGATTTATAATTTACATTACTTGAACATGTTCTATTACAATTTATCTGACATCCTTCAGGGCATCCTGATGTACAACCACTACTACCAATGGTAGCGTCCATCATTTCAGAATTCATCAGCATATCAATGTCTTCTTTTCTTTCCTGTGCTGACATGGGCAATAATTCATTTTTTTGTTTCATACATTTTTTATTTTATTGATTTAACATGTACAAAAATAAGCAATGACAATCCTAATACAGCGGACTGTAAAAAATATTTTATTTTTTTTCTGCTGATTTGTTTCCGCTTACAGTTCCTGTTTCTCTTCTTACGCCTGTACTTATATTTTCATTGGATGATTTGCGCCAAATATTAAATTTATATGAAATTCTGAATGTTAACATTCTAAATGCATAGTCGTAATATATCCAACTTTCGTAAGGCGCTATTTTGGAATAATTAATAGTGCCTTGTTTTGAATATTTTTTTGAAAAAGGGTTTTGTAATTCTAACGTTGTTGACAATTTACCATCAAACCATGTGCGCAATAAGGTAAAATACATGAAACGTCCGCTCGTCCACAAATGTTCTCCTGAAAATTCATTGTTGTGAGTCCACAGTATATACGAGAGCATCCATCGTTCCCATATTAAAGCGACATCTGTACGCATCCATAGTTTTCCATATTTGGTTTTGTAGTTATCACTGTTGTTACCAAAACGATTGTATCCAAAACTAAGCGAAATATTAAGCCAGTCGAACAAATCGGGAGAAATGTCAACTCCGCTTTTAAACCAGTGGCTATGTTGTATGTTATCTGCTGACCTGACAATAATATTGTTGTCCCGCAATGTTTTTTCCTGAACTTCATTGTACAAATATTCATAACTTGCGTACCAACTTACATCAAATTTACCGAATCCGATATTGCCATCCAAACCTTGTCCCAATGTATAGCCTGATTTAAGATTGGGATTTCCACGCCGTACTTGAATTTCATCTATTATTCGTGTTGCCTCGCTTAAATCTGCTATATTCGGGCGATTAGGGCTAAAATAAGAATCAAATCCTATGTAATTTCTGTCGTTAAATACATATCTGCCTGATATACTAGGATTAAGTTCAAATCGGGTATATTTATACTCATTGCTTATATTTGTATGATTGCGTTGTAACTGTAGATAGAAATCTAAATAAAATTTTCCAAAACTGCTTGATAATTGATTATATGAAGTTGTTATATTTCGGTTTACATTTGAAAAACTTGAGTTGTTATCTGTATATGTGTTTTTTGAATTTGTGTATTGATGCAGCAAGGCAGTGGTGAATGTTATGTTATCAGAAAAAACTATAGAATACAAAGCCTGAGCGAAAAGCCCTTGAGATTTTGCGTCAACATTGCTTGTAATGTCGTTGATTATGGTTGATGTATTGTTTAATTCTTTGTAATTGTTGAGGCTGTTTAACCGAGTGGAATAATAAGTGGAATAAAGGGTAAGAAACTGTTTTTCACCGAAATGTTTTCTGTAATAAACGGCAGATTTATATGTTTTGTCTTTTTGAGATGACAGATTATATTTATTTGTAGTATCGTTTCGTATTCCCGAATTATAAAGAATGGAAGTTGTGTTATCGCTTGGCGTGTTTTCAGTTGAATATTCTGCTTTGATGTAAAAACGTTCTTTTTTAGGACGGGAATAGATATAAGCCAAAGCAATATCATTATTTACGCTTGAGCCGTTGTGTTCGGTAGTTGTTTCGTTTCGATGAAAAACTCCATTGTCTAAATTAAATGTTTCGTCGGTTTTTGTTAGGTTAAAATGTTTTGATTTTTCGTAATTTACATTGTAATTAACAGCAAATTCGGAATTTTTATAGTTAATGCGCGATTCTACATCAGCGCTGCCACTGTTTCTGTTCAACACTTTATCTACGCTTATGCTGTTTGTTGCTCCTCGTTCAAACTGTTTTGTAATATATCGCAAAACGAGCCCTTTTCCTGTGGAGTTGTATTCAACTCCGGGACGATCAATATATTCAATGCGTACAATATCCTTTGGCGATAAATTTCGTATTTGCGTAGCAGTAGCCTCGTTGTCGTTGATGTAAAATTTTAAATCGCCTTGTCCCCAATATTTAATTTCGGTAGAGCCGGGAATAGCTGATAAATTCGGTAATTTCATTGCATTAAGTAGAGTTACTCCGTCTGCCGTAATTGCTAATTGTTGCTGTGTTGGATATATAATTCTGCGGTCAGCAAGCATTTTTGTTATACGCGCCTTTACTTCGGCGCCTTGAAGTTCAACAGATGTTTTGAATAATACAATATTACCCAAATCAATATCTTTTGTTGGTTTTTCAAAATCAAATTCATGAGTTTCGTAGCCAACAAATGATATTGAAAGTTTATAATTTTCGCCTGCAATAAGGTTTTGCAGTATAAATTCTCCTTTTACGTTTGTTTCTATACCTGTAACAATTTTGCTATTTGTATTTTGCAAAACAATATTTGCCGAAATAACAGGTATTGAATCTTCGCCGATAACTGTTCCTTTTATGGTGAAATTTTGTGCAAAAACTGTAGTTGCAACAAACTGTAAAATGCCTATAATTATTGTTCTCATATTCATATTTTTATAAATTATATTTATAATAAAGACGTAAAATTAATAAAAAAGATTTAATTTTTTACAATTTTGTGCTATTTTTTGGTTTTGGCGCTTTCGGACAGTTTACATCGGGATAATACCATTTATCATATCCGTAGGCTTTCACTAAATCTCTGTAACATATTTGCTTTACACTTCTGCAAGAGTCAAAATCTGTACATGCAGAACATGCGCTATCGGAGGGAATATCTTCGGGACGGATGTTAAAAAGCGACAGGGCTTTTTCAGAATTCCATATTTCTTCGAGGCTTTGAGTCAATACATTTCCAATAATAAAACGTGGATGCCAGTATAATTCTTCGCATATTGTAACATCGCCCGTTGGTAGTATGTACATGTGAGAGAAATTTCCCGAGCAAAGTCCTCTATTCATAAAATTATTCCATTTTTCATCCAAATTTTGTTTTGAAATGTCATTTTCTTCGGCTTCCATTTTTGTAAGTCCGTTAATAATTTTGAATTTTGATTTTTTTATAAGTTCGTCAATGCAAGTTTGCATTTCCAATATGTTTTTTCTTCGCGCCTTGAATGTATCGAAATCATCTTCACCTGTATATATTGAAGTACCCGCTATTTCAGGCAACCAATATTTAATATTATTGAATTTATTCAGAAATTCATATATAGAAACCATATCTTCAACTGTACTGTTTTTACTATTGACTATTGTATGAATTGCTGTAGGTATTTTATATCTGTGAAGATATTCAAAAGTTTCACACAATTTTTTTATATACTCATCATTTACACGAAGTATGTCTTTCAAATGCTTATAAATCATTGTATCCAAAGATATTTGAATATGGGAAATACTAATATCGGCAAGATATTTCACATCATCTTCCGTTAATGGATATTTTGCAGATAGATTAGGATCATAGTTATATTCCAAATAAATTTTTAATAATTCTTTCCATTTTTTGTACAAAAAAAACCTCTCCGCCAATTAAATTAAAATTCACAGCGTTGAGACTTCTTGCTTCTGCAATAATTTCTTTTATCCGCACTAACGGTATTTTACAATCAGTAGGATGACGTTTATCCGCATAACAATAAATGCAGTTTGTTGCACATTTATTGTTTATCATTAGAATTATATTACTTGGCGTTTTGTGTCGCTTTAATCTCATGTCAATATAATCATATTTAAAATCATTAATATTGTATGACGTTAACTTTTTTTGATTACTTTTAATGATTGTATTTTTAGGAAACCCCAGTTGAATATTTTTATACAATGGACCTACAGGTTTTGTATTTTCAATTAATGGGTCTATAAATTTTTTGACTTTTTCGCGTGAAATTTGCAGTTGTTCTGAAACCTTGTCTAAAATATTATCATATTCATCACCATTTACAAACGACAAAATCATTGCATGAAATGGATGAATAACGGATATTACGGAATCATCGCTTGTGTCATCATCTACTAATAACCTTTTTCCAATTAAGAGTACACAGCCATCATCATTTTTGAGTACGTAATTTGGATTTAAAGTAATTTTCATTTGTTTTTAATATTTTTAATTAAACATCTTTTATAATTGCCCAAAAATATCATTTTGCCGTCCGAATATAACGGACTGTATTATTTTTCTCGCTTTTAATGTTTTGTTTAATTTTTTTTTTATCACATTTTGTAAACGGCTTTTACGTTGTTGGTTGTTGTTTTATAGCAATTTAGGTCATAATTTTATTATCCTTTTATTTTCTTAATATTTCAAAAATTCTTTGCAATAAACTTTTATTGTTTAGTATTATTGTGGCTTTTCCTTTATTATTTTCTATATATTTTATGGTTTTGCCTGTATTTGATTTGAAATCTTTCGGCAGCAAAATTGTTAACAGATATTCTTGTGTATTAGCGTAATATTCAAAATGCTTAATTTTTGCAGATAAAACTCCAAAATCATTAGCAGGATAATTATTCAACTCTACATTGACATCAGTATTCAGGCTTATTTGTTTGGTTGTATTGTTGTACGGTATTTTTATATTTATAGTGTCGGTTGTGTTTATCATAATCTCTGACATAATAGTGTCGGGATATTTAATAATTGCGGCTATTATAATTATAATTACAACCAAACCGTAAATCATATACGAACCTACGCGAACCAACCATACAGGCGGGTCGTTTAAAATTGTATCAACTTCGTTGTTGTATATTTCAATATCAGAAATGTTTTCTTTTTCATATTTATTTGTCTGGCTTTCCATATTTATGAGTTTGCTATTTCCAACTGGTCTTTTATCAAATCAAAATAATTTCCTTTTTTTGCAATAAGTTGTTCGTGAGTACCCTGTTCGGTAATTCTTCCATCATCCAATACCACAATATTATCGGCACGCCGCACTGTACTCAGCCTATGCGCAACAATTACAACTGTTTTGTTTTCAAAAAAACGGTTCAGATTACTTACAATTTGTCGTTCATTTTTTGCGTCTAAAGCATTTGTTGCTTCATCAAAAAACACATATTGCGGATTTTTGTAAATAACGCGGGCAATGAGTAATCGCTGTTTTTGTCCTTGACTAAGCCCGCCGCCCGAACTGCCTATCTTTGTATTGTATTTCAAAGGCAATGACTGTATAAAATCTTCAATATTTGCCATTTGTGCAGCATATTTTAAGCGTTGTTTATCAATATTTACATCTCCTGCAGCAATATTTTTTGCAATTGTATCGCTGAAAATAAAGCCATCCTGCATTACAACGCCGCAATGTTTTCGCCATTCTTTGAAACTGTATTTTGATAATGGAATATTGTCTATGAATATTTCACCGTTTAAAGGCTGATAAAATCCGAGCATTAATTTTATCATTGTGGTTTTACCGCTTCCGCTTAAACCTACTATTGCAGTTATTTTTCTGGAAGGTATAATAAGAGATAAATCTTTTAATACAAGTTTCGATTTTGAACTTCCGTATGTAAAATTTACTTTGTCTAATATTATATCCTTATTATCAGAAAATTCATGTATATATTCTGTATTTTCTTTTTCTTCATTCTCGCGGTGATGAATTTCTCCAAGTCTTGACAAACTAATACGTGCATCCTGCATTTGCCGCATAAACCCTACAATTTGGTCAACAGGCGACTGCATTTGCCCTATAATATATTGTATAGAAAGCATTGCGCCCAAAGTAATATCTCCATTTATTACGGATGTTGCCGATAATATTGTTATAAAGATATTTTTTGTTTCGTTTATGAAAACACTGCCAATATGTTGCCATTGTTCTAATGACAGCGATTGTAATTTTATTCTGAATATATTTGCCTGTACGCTTTCCCAACGCCAGCGTTTTTGTTGTTCGCTTCCTGTAAGCTTTATTTCCTGCATGCCTTGTATCAATTCAATAATATCACTTTCATAAGTCGCCATTACAGCAAAATTTTTATGGTCGAGGTCTGCGCGTTTTTTCATAAACAGCGATATCCATATTACGTATAATATGCTTCCTATTAGCATTATTATAAATATTTTTACGTTGTATAGAAATAATATAATGCTAAACACAAAAATAGTCAGAATAGAAAACAGCGAATTGAGAACAGTATGTGTTAAAAATGATTCTATTCTTTCATGATCATTAATCCGTTGAATTAAATCACCCACAAGTTTCGAGTCAAAAAAGTGCATGGGAAGTTTCATCATTTTTGCCAAGAAATCTGAAATCAACGATACATTTACTCTTGTACTTATATGAAGTAAAATCCAGCGTCTTATCACATCTACTAAACTTGCACTCAAAATCAATATCAATTGCGCTAATAGAATTAAATAAATAAAATTTAAATTCAAATTTCCAATACCATAATCAACAATCGCTTGAGTAAGAACAGGGAAAAATAATTGTATAATACTGCCAATCAGTAATCCGACAAGTAATTGTACAAGCTGTTTTTTGTATGAATGCAGATATTTTAAAAGATAAGTAAGATTTATCTTTTGAATTTTCACAGGTTTTGTTTCATAAAATTGCGGAGTTGGAGTAAATGTCATTATAATGCCTCGTTCAATGCCGCCTTGTATTGTACTGCACCAACATTTTTTAAATCTCTGCTCATCATATTTTATCAAACCGTATGCAGGGTCGGCAAGATAAAATGTATATTGATTGTTTTTAATAGGATGCTTCCTTTTTTCTATTTTATAAACAACAACAAAATGATTCTGATTCCAATGCACTATACAGGGTAATTTCGCCTGCTCTGCAAAATATTCAAATGCTGGTCGTAGCGCGGTGGAGCGCAAACCGATTTTCTCAGCAGCCTCGCTTAATCCCAGCAAACTGACGCCAACTCGAGTAATACACGATTGTTCGCGTAAATCCTGCGTTGAATATTGTTTTCCATAATACTTTGCAATCATTCGCAAACAAGCAGGACCACAATCCATTCCATCTAATTGTCTATAAAAAGGGAAACTCATTTCAATAAATTAATTTACTAAAATATAGAACAAGAGTCCGAAATAACCAGACTGTAAGTCTAATAAGATAAATATTTAGATAGTCGCTACTTACGAATGAAATTTACCGTATTAATAGTTTTTTCTGTTACTTTGTTTTGATACAAAAGAAGCAATCGAAGCGGCGCTCAATAAACTGCAGATTATGTCATCGTCAATATTTTATAAAAATGGCGTAAGTAACCGTGCAAACCATCCTGTAAACTTTTTCCAGCACGAGCGTTTTTTCCAAATTTCAGGAGTGAGTTTTACACATTGCAATTTATCGTTTTCAAAAATTTGAGTAAGACTGTCTGTAATTTCTCTGTTGAATATGAATGTATTTACTTCGTAGTCATAACGCAGGCTGCGGCTGTCAAGATTAGCCGAACCAACTGTGCAAAACAGACTGTCAACCATCATAATCTTTGAATGATGAAAACCTCCTTCAAACAGAAATACTTCTGCTCCGCGTTTCATTAGCGAATGTGCTACATAAATAGAGCCGTCAGGCGTAAATGGAATATCCGATTTTGCAGGAATCATTATTTCTACATTTATGCCGCGTTTGATGGCTTTTTTCAATTCTTTCTTAACTTTATGAGTAGGAAGAAAATATGGATTGATTATTTTTATTGATTTTTGGGCTTCTCTGATTGCTACTGCATAGGCGCAACGCATTTGTTCTGGAGTTTCGTTGGGCGTTCTGTCTATAATTATCATTGTTTTGTCGCCCGAAAAGGCAGTATCGACAGGCAAAAAATATTGTTCTCCGTCAATGTTTTGCTTTGTAGATTTGTTCCATAATTTGAGAAACATATTTTGCAACTGTGCAACAGCGCCGCCTTCGATACGTATATGCACATCGCGCCAGTCGCCAATTTCGGGCAATCCTTTTATGTAATAATCAGCAACATTTATTCCGCCCATGTAGGCAATACGTCCATCGATAACAACAATTTTGCGATGGTCGCGATTGAAAAACCTGTCTATATATGGAAATCTTGCGGGTTTGAATTTGTGAATTTGAATGCCTCTTGCGCGAAGTTGTTTGAGATGTTTTTTCTTTAACGGTTGACTGTTAGATGAATTGCCGAAAGCATCGAAAATAGCGCGAACTTCAACACCTTCCTGCACTTTGGCTGCAAGCAAATTGAAAAGAGCATTACCAATGGAATCGTTGCGAAAATTGAAATAATCAAGATGCACGTGATGCTTTGCCTTTGCTATTTCAGCAAACATATCTTCAAATTTTGCAGTTCCGTTTACGAATAATTTTATGTCGTTGTTGTATGTTACAGGCATTGTTGAACACTCGATTTCAAGTATTTTCAACACAACAGAATCGCTGTCGCAATATTGCGCAAGAACGCCGCTTATCGATGCAAGCATCAATAAACACAGCAAAAAATATTTTTTTATCCTTATAAACGTCATCAGATGAAAAATAAGTCGGCAAAAGTATAAATATAATTGCAATAAGCAATAATCAAATACCGTTTTTTTTTGGAAGGCAGAAATTTTTAATGACAGTCTTTGCATTTCATAAGTCAAAAACAGTCATAAACTTTTTGGGAATATTTGTTAAAACCATTCATCAATGCCGCCTGAATTGATTGCCAATCAAGTCAGTAAATCAGAAGCGATACGAAAAATTTAATCCTAATGTTTTATTGTTATATGTCGGAAAAATTAATGCCTGACTGTGATTACTCTTTTTCCGACCGAATAATTTTTGCATAGTTGGAAAAGTCCAGTATATAATTTTTGTGGAAAGAATACCGATACCTGCTCCGGCAACAACATCGCTGAACCAGTGTTCTTCGTTCAGCATCCGCGAAACGCCAATAAGCGATGCCATTGTATAACCGCCAATACTAATCCATACAGACTGGTCTTTATATTCCTGATGCAGAAATTCGGCAGCAACAAACGCAACGGCAGTATGCCCCGAAGGAAACGAGAAACTATTGGAGTTATCGGGACGAGTTCGCAGAGCAGCGCCTTTTGCCGTTGATATTATAGCCGATTGCAACGCATTGCTCAAACCGTATATGATGCCCATTTCAAATAGGTTATGCTTGCTTTTTACTCCTGCAATTTTCATGGCGAATGCTGCCGCCGCCGGCGAAAATTGAAGATAATCGTCCAGATTGTTTTTCATTAAATATCTTCGATGTATGGTATTGCCGATATCAGTATCTATTTTTCGTAATTTATTATTGTAAAGCGAATGTACTCCATATGCTATCAGCAGAGATGGAATGGCTGCGTTTATCAAAATATTTGTTTTGGAATGTTGTATGGTTGTCTGTTGAATGTTAACTGTATCATGTGCGACAAAAAAGGTATCGGATTGAGCCGATAATAAATTTGCATTAATAACTGATATACAAATAAACAGTAATATTTGACTTGTGAAATTTGAGTTCATAATTACAACCGGATTTTATAAGATTTAAAAAATACTCGCATTGAATAATGAGAGATGTAAAAAATCTTACAAAATTAAGCGAAAAATCTAAAATACATTAATATTAAGTATAAATCAACCTTTTATAACATACGTTTTATAACATACCTTAAAATTTATTTTTAATAAATCTGCTAATTTGCTACAGCGTTATATTGCAATTGATATTTTTATTACCTTTGCGAAAAAATAAAATTTATTATAAAAATTAAGAAATGAAAAGAGATACACATATTTTCGATTTAATAGCCAAGGAAAAAGCCCGTCAGACGCATGGCATAGAACTTATAGCTTCGGAAAACTTTGTAAGCGACCAGGTACTCGAAGCCATGGGTTCGGTACTTACCAACAAATATGCCGAAGGCTATCCGGGCGCAAGATATTACGGCGGCTGCGAAATAGTTGACCAGACCGAACAGATTGCCATCGACAGGCTGTGCAAAATTTTTGATGCAGAATATGCCAATGTTCAGCCACATTCAGGAGCGCAGGCAAATATGGCTGTTTTTATGACTGTACTGAAACCCGGAGATACTTTTCTTGGACTGGATCTTTCGCACGGCGGGCATCTTTCGCATGGCTCGCCCGTTAACATGTCGGGATTATGGTATCATGCTTTGGCTTACGGAGTGTCGCCAGAAACAGGGCGCGTTGATTATGATATGATGGAACGCCTTGCTCTCGAACACAAACCCAAAATGATTATAGGCGGCGCATCTGCCTATTCACGCGAATGGAACTATAAAAAAATGCGCGAAATTGCAGATGAAATAAATGCTGTTTTAATGATTGACATGGCGCATCCGGCAGGATTAATTGCTGCACAATTGCTTGATAATCCATTGAAATATGCCCATATTGTAACATCTACAACGCATAAAACTTTACGCGGACCTCGCGGCGGAGTGATTCTTATGGGAAAAGATTTTGAAAATACATGGGGGCTGAAAACACCCAAAGGAACAACAAAAATGATGTCGCAGTTGCTGAATTCTGCAGTATTTCCCGGAATACAGGGCGGACCTCTCGAACATGTTATTGCCGCAAAAGCCGTATCGTTTGGAGAAGCCCTTTTGCCCGAATATAAAATATATCAAACGCAGGTAAAGAAAAATGCAGCCGTTATGGCAAAAGCCTTTATTGATAAAGGATATAACATTATTTCGGGTGGAACGGATAATCATTCGATGCTGATAGACTTACGAACAAAATTCCCCGAACTCAGCGGTAAAGTTGCTGAAAAGGCTTTGGTATCGGCAGATATTACAGTTAATAAAAACATGGTGCCGTTTGATAGCCGCTCTGCATTTCAAACTTCCGGATTGCGAGTAGGAACGCCTGCTATTACAACGCGAGGCTTGAAAGAGGAACATATTCCATCCGTAGTTGATTTTATAGACTGCGTTCTGTCTGCGCCCGAAGATGAAAAAATCATAACACACGTTCGCAATCAAGTAAATAAAATGATGAACGATTTCCCACTGTTTGCATGGTAGAATTGGAATAAACAGATAAACGAATAATCCTTTGTACGTAAATGTAAATCGGTTTTTTATATGAAATTAATCTACAACATAATTGTTTATTTATATTTTATTGTCCTGTCAATAACATTTTTGCTTTTATCGGCAATTGTGCTTGTCATCTTTTATCCTTTCGACAAGCGGCGTTTTGTTGTGCATAAATTATCAAAATGGTGGATGTATCAATGTTTTTTCTTTCTCAATCCGTTTTGGAAAACCATATTCACAGGCAAAGAACTGGTTGATAAAAACAAATCGTACATTATTATTTCAAATCATCAATCGCTTATTGATATTGGGCTGATGTATTATATTCCATGCGTGTTCAAGTGGATTTCGAAGCGCGAGGCTCTGTCAATTCCTATTATTGGTCAGATGCTTTATATTCATGGTGATATCTTGATTAGACGAGGACGAAGCGACAGTGCAAAAAAAATGCTGTATCAAAGTAAAAAATGGATTGAACGCGGAGTAAGCATAGCGATATTTCCCGAAGGAACTCGAACGCAAGATGGGCAGGTGCATCGCTTTAAAGAAGGTGCATTTTTGCTTGCCAAACAAACTAAAACGCCAATACTTCCGGTAGTATTGGACGGTGCTTTTGCCGTTTTGCCGAAAAATGAATTCTTATTGAAAATAAAACACCGATTTCATCTTAAAATTCTTCCCGAAATTTCAGTACAGGAAATAGAATCAACAAGTATAAAAGATATGATGCTTAAAGTGCAGACATTGATTACTGATGAACATAAAAAAATTGCCCCCGCATTTTATGAATAAACCGTCAGCCATTCTTTTATTACAGCAAGATTGTTGGTTATAAAAACAGTAAAAAGTCCTTAAAGCCTGATTGCTGCCATATTGCCTGCCGCTTGGTTAAATTCGCTTACAATGTCGTCAATGATTTCTCTTGCGGAAATTATTTTTTTCAAATGTGATGCTATCTGCCCGATTTCCAATTCTCCTTCGTTCATATCGCCTTCAAATATTCCTTTTTTGGCGCGCGCCCGTCCAAGAATTTCCTTTAATTCATCTGCATTTGCGCCGCGTGCTTCGGCTTCTTCGATACGGCTGTAAAAATTGTTTTTTATCATTCGCGTAGGCGATATTTTTTTCAAACAAAGCATTGTATCGCCTTCATTCAACGAACAGCACAAATTTTTGAACTCATCGCTTGCCGAACTCTCGGCGCTTATTGCAAAACGTGTTCCAATCTGCACTCCATCAGCTCCGAGAATCATTGCCGCAAGCGTTGACTTGCCCGTAGCTATGCCTCCTGCGGCTATAAGAGGCAAAGATGTTGCCTGACGCACTTGCGGAATCAGCGTGAATGTTGTTGTTTCTTCACGTCCGTTATGTCCTCCGGCTTCAAAACCTTCGGCAACAACAGCGTCAACGCCTGCATCTTCGCATTTCCGCGCAAATTTTGAACTTGATACTACATGCGCAACAACAATACCTTTGTCTTTCAAAAATTTTGTCCATGTTTTAGGATTGCCCGCCGATGTAAAAACGATTTTAACGTCTTCATCAACGATAATTTTAATTAATTCATCCATATCGGGATATAACAAAGGTATATTTACGCCGAAAGGTTTATCGGTTGCCCGTTTTGTTTTTTGTATGTGTTCGCGTAAAACATCCGGATACATTGAGCCTGCGCCAAGCAAACCCAAACCACCCGCATTGCTTACTGCCGAAACTAATCGCCAGCCACTGCACCAAACCATTCCTCCCTGAATTACAGGATATTTTATTTTGAATAATGTTGTAATCTTATTTTCCATAATTAATATTTTTGCGGCGCAAAGATAATTATTTACAATCTAAAATCAATATTTGCCGATTATAAATATTCGACAACGCATACATTGGCTACGCCGCCACAGCAGCGCAGAGCGCCTTTGCGAGAAGTTTAGCGCAGCCAGTCCAAACATTTAATTCATGTTTACTGTTAATTATTAAGTACATACGCTTAGCGCCGCACTGATATAGATAAGCTATACACCCCGATATAGATAGCATGACAGCCTCGCGTCAAAATCGCAATGACTGACTGTGAAAAGAATACGAAACAGATAACTGCCAACTGTCAACTGTTTTGGGTCGTCATAGGGTATCTGACATTACCGATAAATTCTTCCAAAAGGAGGCGACAGTGATGAAATTTTTAAGCAATGGAAATTATCTCTGAAACAATCATTTTTTACCAGTCCTCAATTTTAATCTGTAATATTTTGTCTTCCTTAATCATTATTTTGTACCTTTGCGCCGCTTTTATATGAAATAATGATTCACGATATATTTGATATTATTCGAAATTCTTTGTTAATTACCGGTTTGGTGATGATAATGATGCTGGTGATTGAATACGTTAATGTAATTTCCGGCGGACGGCGATTGCAAAATCTGCACAACTCGCGGTTAAAACAGCTGGTTGTTGCCGCGCTGCTTGGTCTTATTCCGGGCTGTGTTGGCGGTTTTGCCATTGTGTCGCTGTTCACACACGGTATTGTAAATTTCGGAGCGTTAACAGCGGTGATGATTGTTTCACTTGGCGATGAAGCGTTTATGATGTTTGCCGCCATACCCGAAACTGCGATTACAGTAACAGCGCTGCTGTTTGTTATTGCCGTGTGTACAGGCTTTGTGATAAATTTATTCGTAAAAAAATCCCCTGCTACTGTTTACAGCAATCATTTTG
The DNA here is from genome assembly GCA_031276235.1 of Prevotellaceae bacterium. Taxonomy (GTDB): domain Bacteria; phylum Bacteroidota; class Bacteroidia; order Bacteroidales; family UBA932; genus JAIRKV01. Next base: position 15,853 of record JAISNL010000136.1, read on the forward strand.
AAATACAAACCTGCGCGAATAAAACCATTCACTCCAATATTTTGCAGAATCTCAAACGCATCACATGGCAGCGCATAATTTTAATTGCGGGAACTGTTTTTTTTGTATTCGGAATTTTGAGCGGATTACTTGACCATTCGCACGAAACGCAATTTGCAGAAGAAAAGCATTATATGCAGCATGTGGATACTGTTTTCAACGAACGGTGGCTGAATATCATTTTTGCTGTTATAAGCATCGCCACGCTCTATGTGATATTAAAAGTCAACGACAGTTTTACAGCCAAGCATTTTTGGGGACATATCATAAAGAAACATTTTTGGAAAATATTTTTATGGACAATAGGCGCTTTGCTTGCAATTTACATGTTGCTGCATTTCATTAATATAAACGAATGGACAAGCAACAATCGGCTTTCAGTATTATTGCTTGCTTTGATTATCGGATTAATTCCGGAATCGGGTCCGCACATAATATTCATTGTTTTATTTATGAACGGCTCTGTTCCGTTCAGCGTATTGCTTGCCAATTCGTTTGTACAGGATGGACATTCGGCATTGCCGCTTTTAGCCGAAAGTAAAAAAAGTTTCGTTTATATGAAATTAATAAAACTTGCAATCGGAATACTTATCGGATTAGCAGGGATTTTGGTCGGATTTTGAATATGAATTATAAAAAACATCAATATGAATATTAATTACGATTTAACAGTTATAGGAAGCGGACCCGGCGGATACGTTGCGGCAATCAGAGCATCTCAACTTGGCATGAAAGTTGCCGTCGTGGAACGCGATTTACTTGGCGGAATATGCCTGAATTGGGGATGTATTCCTACAAAAGCATTACTCAAAAGCGCTCAAATACTTGAATATGCAAAACATGCCGCCGATTACGGCATTTCGTGCGAAGCGCAGGCTGATTTTGAAAAAATTATTTTACGCAGCCGCAATATCTCTGCAACAATGAGCACGGGAATAGAATATCTTCTCAAAAAAAATAATGTAGATATAATAAAAGGTTTAGCCTCGTTTATATCCGCAAATACAGTTGAAATCAGCAACAACGGCGAAAAACGAGAAATATCGTCGCCGCATATAATAATTGCCACAGGAGCGCGTTCTCGTTCTCTTGCCAATATTCCTGTTGACGGGGAAAAGATAATCGGCTACCGTCAGGCTCTTGCGCTTGCAAAACAGCCAAAATCCATGCTGATAATCGGTTCGGGCGCGATAGGTTGCGAGCTTGCCTATTTCTACAATTCAATAGGAACTCAGGTTACGCTGGTAGAATTTCTTCCCGCAATCGTACCCAACGAAGATGATGATATTTCGGCGCAGCTGAGCCGCTCGTTTCGCAAAAACGGCATCAGAATAATGACGGATTCATTGGTAGAAAACATTGATACGGACAGCGATGCGTGTAAAATAACAGTGAAAACGAAAAAAGGCATAGAAACCATTGAAGCCGAAACAGTTTTGTCGGCGGCAGGAATTACGCCTAATATAGAAGACTTGAATCTTGACAAAACAGGCGTAGAACTCGAAAAAGGGAAAATAAAAACAGACATGTTTTACAGAACCAATATTGAAGGCGTTTATGCCATTGGAGATGTAATTGCAACACCTGCGCTGGCTCACGTAGCTTCGGCAGAAGCAATAACATGTGTAGAAAAGATTGCAGGAATAGACGTAAAACCAATAAATTATAGAAATATTCCCGCCTGTATTTACACTTCGCCCGAAATAGCATCGGCAGGCTTGACAGAAAAACAAGCCGTAGCCGAAGGTTATCAAATTAAAACGGGAAAATTTCCGTTTACAGCTTCGGGAAAAGCCACCGCAACAGGCAAACGCGATGGCTTTATAAAACTTGTATTTAACGCGGCAAACGATAATCTTATAGGAGCGCATTGCATTGGATATAACGTTACCGAAATAATTGCAGGCATTGTAACGGCAATAAATCTTGGAGTTAAGGGACATGATATTATAAAATCAGTTCATCCTCACCCTACAATAAGCGAAGCAATTATGGAAGCCGCCGCCGCTGCATACGGCGAATCTGTAAATATATAGCGATTTTAGGAAAGTTACTGTAATAACAGACAGTTTTTTCTGTTACTTTGTTTTGATACGATTCAACCAGTTTTCGATTTCAAACAATATTCTTACCGTTTGTGTATTATCAATTTTGATATGCTGATTTAGAATTTTGTTTGCCATAAGGATTGCTTCTTTTTCATTTCCCAATTTTTGATATAATTTAAAAAGACCGTAATTAGGCAATATTCTGTTTGGAGTCATTGATGCAGCGGTTTTGAAACATTGTTCGGCTTTGCCGTACAACGCTTTCTGTACATATCGTTCGCCAAAAAGACAATAACTTTCAGATGTCGGAAACAATTCTAAAACATTGAAAATTTCGTTTTCCGAAATATTTTCGTTTATCCATATCGCATAAATGCGGCAAAATTCAGGATTATACTTCAATCGTTTGTAATATTTGCAAATATATTCTTTGAGTTGTTCTTTGTTTTCGCGAGTTTGCACAAGTTCCGCCGCCGCTTTGCCAAAATACAGTTCCGAGCGGATATTGAGATAAATAATCGATAACAGAGCAATGCCTGCGATTAGCAAAATGCCATGCCGCAAACGTATTTCTTTACGAAACGGCTTAGTATTGAAACATCCGATAATGGCAGGAAATAAAAGTAAAAGCGGAAATATTTCGGCGGGATACGAAAACATTGAAAACACAAGCAAAGCAACAAGCGCAACCTTTTGCAACCGCTGTTTTTTACTCGAAAATGCGGAGTAAAACACAGACAGTAAAAACAGCAAACCTGTAATTCCCGTTTCCACGGCAATGTGTATAAATTCGTTGTAGGCATAAGCAACATTATCGGCAACGGGAATGAATTTAGAATCGGGATTTTTGTCGAAATATGCTGCCTGACAATGCATATAGTTGCTATCAAACGATGCGATGCCGCGACCAAATAAAGGCTTGTCTGCAATCATCTCAACCGAAACGCGCCATATCAGCAAACGGCTGTTGGCTGAACCTTGACGATAATTGAACAACAACACTCCCGTAAAAATGAGAAATACGCAAAATATTGCTGAAAATATAATTTTATGGCGAATAAAAACATGCCTGATTTTATGAAAGTAAAACATCGCTATTCCAACTGATACAGCGGTAAATGCAGCTCGCGAATCTGAAAAAATTACCGCAGCAAAAAGAAATAATACCGAAACAGTCAAAAATATAGTTTTGATATGCGATCTGTTTTTTATGGCATTTTTCAAAAGACAAACTGCAATTATAAAAGCAACAGCGACATAGCCGCCAAGTATTCCCGGATTATTAAATGTGCCTGTAACATCAAAGAAGATATTATGACTGTCAATAATATACAGTTTCTGCAAAGCAGCAATTATTGATTGAATAAATCCTGATAAAACAATAGCATACATTAATATGTTCTTATATGCTGCAATTCGACAAAGCACATATACGCAAAATATGGCAAACCATTTATAAACAAGAATTTCACTTACTTGCAAATGTATAACAAAGAACGAATGGAACACCGAATAAACAAAAAATGCCAAAACGCTTATGTCTATAATTGAAATAGAAATCAATATGCGTTTTTTATTTGCAATTAAAAATACAATATATGCAAGCAAAATCACAGAAAGCAATATGCACGAACATAAAATAACTTCCTGCTTTCTAAAAATTCCATCAAAAGCATAAGCGCCAAAAGGCAACAAAACTATAAGTATTGAAAGTAATATTGAGATTAATTTTTTCATTCAGATATTTTCATATACAAAATTATAAAATTTCGGGCAAAGGTTTTATGCTTCGCCCGAAATTTTATAACCACCACATGAATTTATTGCACATTGAATTTAAATGTTTTATAGGATTTAAGACTTTTTATCTCC
>JAISNL010000143.1 GCA_031276235.1 Prevotellaceae bacterium
TGTTTATTTGTAAATGTTTCGGCATTTGCTCAAACAAAAACGGTAACAGGTAAAATCATCGGTAGCGATGATAATCTCGGACTTCCTGCATCTGTACAGATTAAGGGAACAACTAAGGGTGCTTCAGCCGACATTGAAGGTAATTATTCTATTGCTGTTGACAAAGGTCAAACTTTGGTTATTTCGGCAATAGGCTACACTACTCAGGAAATTGTGGTTGGAGATGCTAATGTTATTAATGTTACGCTGCAAACAGAAACGGCGCAACTTAGCGAAGCGGTTGTAACGGCTTTGGGTATCAGAAAAGAAAAAAAAGCTCTTGGTTATTCAGTCCAGGACATTAAAAGTGAAGAACTTTTGAAGAATAAAACAGCCAACCCGATTAACTCGTTGAGCGGGAAAATCGCCGGAGTAAACGTTACGCAGAGTTCCGGCGCAGCTGGATCAGGCGCGCAGATTATATTGCGGGGCGGTACATCGCCGGATGAATCGCGCGATAATCAGCCGCTGTTTGTAGTGGACGGTATTATTTACGACAATTCGACTTCTGTGGTCGGCAGTTCCAGTTTTGATGGAATGACGGGTACTGCTACAACCAACAGCAACCGTGTGATGGACATTAACCCCGAAGATATTGAAAATATGTCAATATTGAAAGGACCGGCCGCTTCGGCTTTATATGGCTCCCGCGCTGCCAACGGCGTTATTATTATTACCACAAAGAGGGGAGCCGAAGGAAGCATATCGGTAGATTTCAGCACCAAGTTTAGCACGGCGTGGGCTAACCGTTTGCCTGAACAACAATCCACCTATGGGCGTGGCGTCTATGAAACGAATGGGACGGTTAATCCAGACAAAGTGGTTAATGCTTCGTGGGGAGAAAAACTTGGCAGTGGAGCAAAAAGGTATAATAATATTGAAGACTTTTTCCAAACCTCTACAGTATTTGACAATACAGTGAGCGTTTCGGGTGGAAGTAAAACAGGATCATTCTATTTTTCAGCATCCAACTACGACCAGAAAGGAATTGTACCCAATACGGGCTATGTTAAAAACACTTTCCGCTTTAATGGGGAACAAAAATACGGCAAATTTACTTTGAATATAGGCGCCGCCTATTCACAGGCTAATACAGACAAAACATTAACGAGTGCAGGTCTTTATTTGTCTGGTGGTACCGGCGTTATGAATCAGGTTTACCGCTGGGCAATAAATGAAGACATGACCAAATATGTGAACGCGGACGGTACGAAATATATTTTTCCGCAGTATTTGGACGCCGACGGCAAACGGGACTTGAATAAATATCCATTAGGCTCGTTTGTGGAAAATCCATATTGGATTATCAACAAAAACAAGTTGACCGATCAAACCAATCGTTTTACTGGAAATGCAACGTTTGATTTCAAAGTTTTTGACTGGTGGAATTTGACCTATCGAGCAGGCATTGACAGGTACACTACCGGCAATAAAAATATTATTGCTCCCGGTGCTGAAATAAAATCCGACTACCAAGACGGTATGTTGAGCGAAAACCAGTTGTCTTTTCAATATTTGACCTACAATTTAATGAGCAATATGGACAAAAAAATCGGCGACTTCAATTTAGGCTTGCTTTTGGGCTTGAGTGAAGAAGAAACCAGTACAGAACGGAACTATCGCATGGCTACTCATCCCAATGCGGAAGATTTCCCGAGCTTTGGCGTCAGTACGGATGGAAACAAAAGACTATCCCAATCGCAGACCAAAACACGCATGCGCAGTTTCTATGGCGAATTTCGCGCATCTTACAAAAATTTGGTTTATTTGACCGTTACCGGACGTAATGATGAAAACTCTACGCTCTATTCACCGGTTACAGGTGATACAAACGCTACCTATTTTTATCCTTCGGTAAGCGGTAGTTTCGTATTTTCGGAATTGTTGCCGGAAAGTTTAAATGATATTATTCCTTTTGGAAAATTACGCGCATCATGGGCAAAAGTAGGTAAAGGAACTGACCCTTATGCCACAAGTACTATATTATGGGATTTTCAAGATTTTATTGGCGGATCTTCGGGCACCACCAACTATTGGTATCGCGGTAATCCTTACTTGAAACCGGAAATGACGACATCCATTGAATTAGGGCTTGAAATGCGTTTCCTGAACGGGCGGGTAGGTTTTGATTATACTTATTATTCCAATACTTCAAGAGATCTCATTCTTAACCCACGTACCTCCCAAACGACTGGCTATATTTTCAATTATACTAATATTGGAGAAGTTTTTAACAAGGGTATGGAATTTTCTATTACTGGACAGCCCATCAGAACGAAGGATTGGACATGGAACACGACCCTGAATATTGCAGGCAACAGAGGTACAGTAGGCACTATCCACCCAGGTCTCCCGATTTTGTATGTAACCAGTGTACAAGTGGGATTTGCTAAAGCTGCATCCTATCAAAATGGCGTATTTATGGGTATATCAGGATCTAAATGGTATCGTACGAAAGATGGTAAAGCTATCTTACGGGCAGATGGTATGCCAACATACGACACAGGCACAACTACTCGCGATACTTATTATATAGGTAACCGTGAACCTAAATTTACTGGCGGTTTTGATAACAGTATCCAATACAAAGGCTGGAATCTTTCATTTCTGTTAGAGTTCCGCGTAGGCGGCAATGTGTACAACGGTACAGAACTTTGGCTGACCGAAAATGGCATGTCGAAACTGACAGAAAACCGAGAATCGCTGACTGTTAAAGGCGTGGTAAATACAGGTACTCCTGCTGTCCCTGTGTATGAAGACAGGGAATTTACTTTCCACGCAGACCAAATGTACACTATGACTGGGGGCGTACAAAGCGGTAAATACATTATTCAGCAATATTGGGCAAACGAATATTTGATGGAATCAGCTAACTTTATGACAAAAACGAATTGGTTACGCCTGCGTTCAATATCCTTGTCATACAATTTACCGAAAGAACTTTTGGCTAAAACTAAATTTATCAAAGGTTGCACGGTTTCAGTTACAGGCACCAACCTGTTCCTTCTGACCAATTATAAAGGATTAGACCCTGAAGCGGCTGCTGCAGGATCGGGTATAGGCGGCTCAAGCTCGGTAGGCATTGAATATTGCAATGTGCCAGCTACTACAGGTATGTCTTTCGGAATCAATCTTAAATTTTAAATAACAAAACAAGTAAAATAAGTAATTATTATGAAAAAAATAAATAAATTAGGAATAGCATTATTGATGACATTGATGTTCGCATCTTGTATGGATTTAGACATCAATACTAATCCCAGTAGCCTTTCCAGTTCATCGGGGAGTATTGCTCTTCGTTTACCGGCTATGCAATTCTGGATGGGGCATACTCACCAAACTACAGGCTTTTTTGCCGCTTTGGTAAATCAACAAATAACTCTGTCAAATCGTGGCGACAGGTACGGCTCTTTGGCAGAATGGACAGCCGCAAACAATACTGCAAGTACCTATCCTTATCAGGCTTTCTATGTAGGCGCTGCCGGTACATTTAATGATGTATATAGAATGGCGGAAGCGGAAGGAGCATATCACTACATGGGTGTAATAAAACTGTTCCGAGCCATGGGCTTTATGGTGATGTGCGATGTATATGGCGAAATGCCTTATATCAAAGCATTAGGAGACGAACTTAATCCTGCTTACGACGATGGAAAAACACTTTTCAACGGAGCGTTAGCCGAATTGGAAGAAGCGATAGCCCTGTTTGGGAAAACACAGGAAATTGGCGCTAAGATATTGAAAGATGGAGATGCATGGAACGGAGGAGATGTTGACAAATGGATTAAAATGTGCTATGGGTTGAAAGCCCGCTGGCTTAACAATCTGTCAAAAAAAACAGACCTGTATGACCCTGTTGCCATTTTGGAAGCGATCAGCAATGCACCGCAAAGTAATGACGACAATACCGTTATTCGTCATGAAAATTCCACCAATGTAGTTAAGGATAATTTGTGGGGGGATGATATTAAAACCAATTACATCTATATTTGGTTGTTGAACTGGAGTCGCGTATATTACATTACCAAATGGTATGTGGATTTGCTGACCGACTTTGACGGAAAAGGAATTGTTGACCCGCGCGCTGACAAATTAGTACCATCAGCCCAAATAAAAGGCGGCACAGAATGGTTTCGCACACCCGGTGTAGATATGCAATCGGATATTCGCATGGGTACCAAATGGAGAAGCCCAGCTCTATATGATGCATCTACAAAAAAATGGACTGTAACCGAAACAACTGATTCCACTGTTATTTCATTGCAAACAAAAGGTATTCACACTCCAAATTATAGAGATGTTGCCGAAGATGGAACTATTCTTAATACTGGAACTTTCTATGTGCGTCCGGATGCGCCTACACATTTATTATGCTATCCTGAAATGTGCTTCATTAAAGCGGAAGTATTGTTTAGACAAGGACAAACATCTCCTGCATTTGATGCTTACAAAGAAGGTATAAAGGCTCATATAGACTTGTTGAATGAAAAATTGGTAGCAGATGATGTCAACATTTCCAAAAAGGCGATAACTGCTGCCGAAAGGGATGCCTATCTCAATTCTGCAGCTGTAGGTACTGCAGCCGATTTGACCTTGGGTAAAATAATGATGCAAAAATTCATTGCCCTGTCATTCTCAAATCAAAACTGGAACGACATGCGCAGAATGGACTATAGTCCCAATGTTTATCGCGGCTGGGCTGAACCTTATGAACGCACAAGCGGAAACAACGATAAAAAATGGATTCCGGCAGGAAAACAATATCGCCGCTTAGGTTATGTTTCTCACGAATTTAATTATAATAATGCTAATCTTGCAGCGTCGCATCCTCATGCATTGTTAGATGATATTCGTTCGTTCCCCGTTTGGTGGGATTACCCGAATGACGATTATAAAACGGCAGATTAAACTATTATTTGCATACAAACAAAAAGACGGGACAAGCCCGTCTTTTTGTTTGTATATTATCTTGTGCTGAAAACTGTTTATTTTTGCCGTGTTATCTTTTTGTATGTTGTCTCTATTTTGGAATAATGTAGTCTGACTTTTGAAGAATACTGTTTTTGTGCATGTCTTTTGTAATTTAATAATTTGTTATACTTATAGTTAATTTGAAAAATCGGTTAAATTATATGTTACAAAACTACGTAGATTTATGCCAAAGGTGCGCACTTTTGAGTCAAAGGTACGCACTTTTGAGCCAAAGGTACGCACTTTTGAGCCAAAGGTGCGCACTTTTGAGTCAAAGGTACGCACTTTTGAGTCAAAGGTACGCACTTTTAAGCCAAAGGTGCGCACTTTTAAGCCAAAGGTACGCACTTTTAAGCCAAAGGTATGTACTTTTACAGGGTTAACGCATTTAAATTTTGAGCAGATTGATAAGAAAATTTTTGTTCCATGCTGCATTGAGGCGTTTTGTGAGTAATGAGCCTTTTCCTGTGTCTTTTTTTAACAGTTTAAACCCTGTTGTTCTGACGATTGCAAAAAAAATTAACGGCATGACAGGCTCTTTTTCGTTGCTCGTCCTCACGAAAAATCATGTCAAGCGTCCATTGCAAATTATTTTCTACTGCCCAAATGAGAGATGCGTTGCCTTTTTGTCGTTCTTTAAAATAAAGGTGTAACTTTGTCGTCGGAAATAATTAACAGTATTTTAAACAGTAATGACAAAATAAATTAAAGCAATGGAAGTACCGACACAGACAGTCGAAATATTTAAGATTCTCAGTAAGGGGCAGTTTATCAATTCAAACAGTTCCGACAAAAAGATTAGCGATTTATACAGGATTATTGACGACGAACAAAACTTTGACAATCTGTACGATTATTTCCTGAATATCAATTTTGTCTTGGAACGTGGCAACGAATACTTTTATTTTAGTCGTCGCGAAAGCAAGGTAGAGATTGAAAGAAAACTCGAAACGGTTTTTAAATGGATTGATATTGTTGATTTTTTGAAAACATTTCGTCCCGATTTTTGTTCGGGCGTCAGATTTTCGCCTTCGGAAATTCTTGTATTGTTGAAAACCAATGCCGATTTGGAAGCAAAATTGGACGGACTGAGAAAATACACCGACAAAAATACACAGCATGATATTCTGGAAAAAGCGCTGAAAATTTTGACAGATGATTCTTTTATCGAAGTTGAGGATCCTAACAACCAGCAATATAAAGCGCTGGCATCGTTCGATTATTTGGAACAATTGATATTAACCATAAATATTCCTGAAGATATAAAAAATGAGATACCTGAATAAAATTGTTTTCATAAACTCTGCCGACAAGTCGTTGCGCTACGCCGAAATAAACCTTGACGGGAACGTACATTTCATTGGAACACAGGGCGTCGGGAAGAGTACTTTGCTGCGGGCAATTTTGTTTTTCTACAATGCCGACAGAAAAAAACTTGGAATCCCACGCGAAAAGAAAACCTTTGACGAGTATTATTTTCCGTTTCAAAACTCATACATTGTTTACGAAGTGAAAACCGAAACAGGCGCATTTTGTGTGCTGGCTTTCAAATCGCAGGGTAGGGTAGCGTTTCGCTTTTTCGACGCGGCGTACAACAGTTCGCACTTTGTTGATAACGAAGGGAAAGTGTATGAATCGTGGGATAAAATCCGCGACAGTTTTGGGAAAAATATCCGTTATACGAGAATCATTAGCGCTCACGAAGAATATCGCAATATTTTGTATGGCAACAACAGGGAACTGCCAAGTGAATTTAGAAAATACGCGCTGCTTGAAAGCCGTCAGTATCAAAATATTCCGCGAACAATAACCAATGTTTTTCTCAACGCAAAACTCGACGCCGAATTTGTGAAAGAAACCATAATCAAATCGCTTAACGAGGAGGAAATAAAAATTGATTTGGAAACATACAAACTTCACTTGAAAGATTTTGAAACCGAGCTGAATGACATACAGAAATGGTCGGAAAAAAATCGCAACGGCGAAAGTATTAT
>JAISNL010000172.1 GCA_031276235.1 Prevotellaceae bacterium
TCTATTATTCCTTTCATGTTTATTTATTTTTTTTTGTTAAAAATTTTGCTGTTTTATTTATTTTTATTTATTTTGCATTAAAATTTAATGTTTAATTTTAATATTTAATGTTATGGGTACATTTAATAATCCTTATATAAAAGCCGAATTTGAAAAATACAAAAAAGAACATCCTTTTAAAGGCTTTTTGCTTGATGTATGGGGTGTTTTTGTTACCATCTTGTACTTTGCGCTTATATTAGGATTTTTTTACTGGTTATTTTTCATTTCTTAAACCGTTTCCTGTTCCTTTCAGCCGATAATTCCTTTTGCATTGCTTTGTTTGCCGCCAAAAACTCTGACAGTATCATTTCTTTGCGTCTTATAGCGTAGCCTAAATATTTATCCACTGCAATAATCCAATCATCAAAATCGCCTTCTGTAATTGCATTATGCTGTCCGTTGCCTTTTATGCGTTCAAACTCTTTTTGTTTGCCCTGCAATGCCACTGTGTCAAATTTTATTTTTGCTGTGGCTTTTTTTATGTCCGCGCCGTATCCTAACTGCTGCAAAATATCTGCGTTGCCTGCTTCTATCAGTTTTGTTGCAAGCAATATTTTTATCTGTATTGCGGCAATTGATTTGTGCAAATCAAACATGTAGGAATGTTGTTTGCTGCCGCTTAATTGGCAGTATTCGGAATAAAGCCGCTCCCATGCAGCCTGCAATTCCTTTTCGAGTTCGGAAATTTCGGCTTCGGTAATATATTCTATTTCTTTTAAAAGGCGATAATTCTCGCTTTTTTTGCAGTTCGCAAACCTAAAATCAGTTTGTAAAAGCCGACTGTAATTTTCGTTTATCAGGCAGTCAATAAATTCATCTATCGTTACCTGACTGCATTTATCCGATATATTCAATTTCTCTTTTGTTTCCATCGTTTATAAAATTTTCATATTCTGTAAAATCATAATCATTACACAGGTAAAATACTACTATTCCGCCGTGTTCTTTTTGATATTTAACGGCAAGTTCGCGTATTCGCGCGCGCTTTGCGTTTTTTTCTCTGTTTTTTCCTTTGCAGCCGCAATCCATTATTCTAATATGTAAGTCCAAAAGTCATTAATAAATTCTTCCTTGAAAAAGGTGTTTATCATGTATTCTACTCCCTGCGGATTTAATCCGAACACCTCGCCGTATTTTGTTTCCAATTCCTGCAACAAATCAAAACTGTGTAAACTTATTGTTAAATCTTTGCGTCCAAACGGCATGATGTCAATGTGTTTCCAAACTACATCGCCCGTGCTGAATATAAGATTTACATCGCCATAGTTATACTTTCCAAACTCCGCCTCGTAGAAAGGCAAGCCTGAATAACTTGAATTTAATTCGCTCAATTTGTTATCTGCCCAATGTTTAGCCAAATCGGAAGCCGCAACTTTTTTCTTTTTGCGTTTTTTGTTGATTTTGTTTGCCTTTTCAACAAAGTATGGGTCTTGCAACACGTTTGGAGTTAATTTTTTGCCGTCAGCGTTCATGCCTGCCCAAAGTTGGGATTTCTGTATGCCTATTAATTCTTTTTCGTGTCGCCGCAGTATGTTGTATGCTATCAGCCAAACATCAACGGTTTTAAATTGCTGTGTAAATTTTTCCCAAGTCATGGTTACAAACTGTTGTGTAATGAAAAAAAGGGGCTTTTCAGCCCCTGTGTTTTTATACATCCGACTTTTCGTCTTCGGGTTCGGGTTCGCTGACTTTGGGCTTTTCGCCTTTGTCTGTCTTAATCTTACCATTAAGCACTTTCCACGCAAACGATAATTTTTCTTTGCGCTCTGCTTCGGGCAAACAGCGCAGAACTGCATTAAAAAGTGTTTTAACAAACTCTTTTTCGCTCATGCTTTTTGCCGCTTCCTCGTTGTAATCAACTTTGTTAATTATCATAATTACGATATTGTTACGCTGATTTGATTACTTTCGTAGCCTTCAATGCCTGCCTCTTCCAATACTGAAACGGCTGCAAGTGATACAAAATAAGAGCCTGCGGGCGCAGCAATGGTGAATGATTTTTTTGCCAAATCTGCCGTTACGGAAGTTGGAACTACTTCCGCGCCCGTTGTTTTGTTTATCAGTTTCCACAATGAGATGGCGGCAAGTTCTGTTTGATAAGTATCAAAAAGATTGACGTCTCCACACTTGGTAATAACGCTTATATCTACGTTGCCTGCCGCCTGCGCGGTAAGGTTCAACTCTACATCTACAAGCCCCTGTAAAAGGTCGCCGTCCAAGTCATCCGATTTAATAAACTGCGCCTGTTCTATCAGTTTAAGTTTGTCGCCTAAATTGACCGATACGCCTGTTATCTGTACATCAGTTGAGCCGAGATTGAACAAGTCGGCTGCCACTACATCAAACTGCTGGGGCAAAAAGGGTACAATGTCTTTTTTGTCCAAAGAGTTTTTTCCGATAATATAGCCTTCGTTGCTTACAAGGTATATGCCCTGATTCCAGCCGTCAAACTGTATTATCGTTTTTGCCTTGCATATTGAAAAAGGAAAATCCCACTGCATTACAGAGTTTCCGTTTCGCTGTTTTACAGAAAAACCGTAACCCAAAGTTCCCGATTGGGCTTCTTCGCTGTTATTGGTTGCCTGCTGCACTCCAAACAAAGGATAATATCGCGTTCCTTTGTTATCCAATTTTATTTTTGCAGCCAAAAAAGCGGCAAGGTCTGCCGTGTCTTTTGGTATGGCTGCATTTTTAGGCACAAAAATAAATCCGTCAATCCTCTGGGATTTCAGGTCGCATGTGCCAACTCCTGTGTTTCCACCTACATTTTTACAATCCATGTTTTTTTAATTTTAATATTAACAAGTTTTTTTAATTTTTAAATTCAAATTGTTTATTTCTATTGCATCCAAACAGTCATAAAATAACTGCTGCGTTTGTCCTTCTACAATGATTTTAAAGCCTGATATGTTCGGGCGGTCGATTTTATTGTGCGCAATATCGCCGTATCCGTTTGCAAGCCTGCCGTCTTTTTTAAGGACTTTCATTAAACATTCGTATATAGGATACAGTATGGGTTTAAATATTTTAAAGTATCGTTCGCTTGCTCTGTAATCAGGCTTGCTGCCTGTAACGATTAACAGTTGCAAATTAACTTCCGTTTCAATATCTTGCTGATAACCTTTGCGTTCTAAAAAGTCCTGCAATAACAGTATTGCGGGGTATTTTTTTTCGCGCTGCTGCGTGGTTTGTGAAAGTATTGAAAGTACGTTTTTGATTTCAGAAAGGTGTCCGTATTGATAAAATACGCCTGTCTGTTTAATCGTTTCATCTTCAATAACCTTTTTCACAAGGTTAGATGTTTTTGTAACCGTATCGCTTAAAAAATCAACTACTGTTATCATAAGCCGAAAGTGTTTTTGAATACGTTAATGTCGGAAATTACGCATTTATACGCAGGGTATTCGGTCCTGTCAATCCAAAAGGGAAAATCTATGCTGAACCCTACCATTCTGTTCCAAGCGTTTAGCATTTTGTATTCGTTGTTTACATGTGTGCCGTTTTCTGTTTCCATTTCTATAACTCCTGCGCCCACAGAAGCGGTTGCACTGTCTTTTTGGAAATAGAAGTAAATGTAACATGCCGCCGCCATTTTTACTTTGTTGGCAAGGATATTCCATTTTTCGGCGTGAACTTCTTTTGCGTATTCTGTTAACAGTTCGGTTGCAAGTTCCAAACCAAGCAATTTGGCAAGGTACTTTGGCTCGTATTGATTTATAAACCATTGTACCTGTGCCTGCCTGTCTGGATATTCGAGTTGCCCGATTGTTATCTCGCCTTCAAATATTGCAGTTGTAACTATCATTTTTTTACTGCTATTGCTTTGCCTGCCTCAATCAGTTTATTTGCAAGTTTGGGATGCACTTGAAATTTGACATTTTTGGGATAGGTTTTTATTTTGCCTGTTCCTTCTACTGTTGTGCGGTCTGTTAAATTAATTTTTTCCATATTATATTTCCTCCATCGCCAAAGCGGTTTTAACTGTTGCTAATGAATCGTAAACAACGCTGCCTGCGTCAACTGAATATTGATATGAATGTAAACGCATTTCGGCAATAACCGTAACAAGGTTTTTGGTAAAATCATCATTTTCATATCCAAACTGAATATCTAAATCTTCGAGTATTCTGACAAACCATTTTGAGGTGTCAATCAACAAAAAGTTGCCTGCCGTAATTTCGGTTGTTTCGATTACTTTCACGTTCTGCATAATAGCGTCCGTTTCTACTTTAATGTAGTGTCCGTCTGCTGTTTTTATCAAATCTATTGCTGCCACATCCGATGGATTTAACAGTAATATGTTCGGTCGAAAGTTCAATAAACGCATTTGCAGCATTGCGGCGCGTATTGCATCGGGATTTGTAGGATTGATTATCGTTCCGTCCAATTCTGTGCCAACGTAGGCGGATGCTCCTGTGATTAATCCTTTCGGTTCTACCGAACCGCCATCGCCTGTTAACAGTTTTTGGTCAACAACTTTCATCAAATCTTTTTCAAGCAAATTGCGAATTTCGCTTTCCATGTACTCAAAATCGTTGAGCATTTCGGTTGATACTTTTGAGCGTACGGCGATTTTCTTTGCTACGCTGCTTTGCTCTTGGTATGTCCAATCTTTCAGTGGCTTTAACGCTCCTTCTGCAATAAATGCAGAACCGCCGTCCTTATCTGCGCGGTTAATCCAAATTATGGTGCGCGAACTTGTTTTGCCTTTGTTGAGAATTAAAAGCACTGTAAGTTCTTCCGTTGGCTTTTCCTGAATCCCGGGAATGATTTCAAACGTAAATCCGTGCGGAGCGTTGGCGGCATTGGCTGTTGTGATTGCCGCCGCCGCTTTTATCTGTAATACCTGATTTTTGCCTGACTTTATGGCTTCCTTAAATTGGTCAGTTTTCATAAAATCTTCGAGTTGTTTTCTGAATGTTCCAACTTTTGTGCCTGCGCCAAGTTGTTTGAGTTCGGCTACGGTTTGTTTTAATTCTTTTAATTCCTCTTCGGCTGCCGCTGCATCTTCCGCTGTTGGTAGTTTGCCTTCGAGTTCGGTTAACTTTTCCTGCAATTTATTAAATATTTCTATCTGTCCCTCGTTATCTGCCATATCGTAAAGGCTGTTTATCTCTTCCATGATTTGGTCTAACAACGGAACGCTGTCATCGTCCAACGTTTTACGTATTTTAGCAAAAGATTTTTCAAGGCTCGATTTTTTGTCTTTAATAATTTTTTTGTTTGAAGTGGGTATAACCAATGCAAACGGTGCGGTTGCCATTATACTACCTACGCTATATCCTGCAAGCGTTTCGGTTGCTATACACATAATGCCAACAAGCATTAAAACTATGCCTGCAAACATTATGAATTTCAAGTTTCGTTTTGCCTTCATTCCATAAAGGCTGTTTTTTTTGCTGTTTTTGTACAGCGTTTTAATTTTTGTCATACTGTTTTGGTTTTAAATAATTTTATTTTTTTTTCATTCGGCTTTTCGTCTGTAAGGTTCTGCGGCTTCGCGTCCGAAGTGCTGCCCTTGCTGGCGTTGATAAGTGAATTGAAAAAGGTATTTATTTTTAATCTGTCGAATTTTGATAATTTTTCTGTTATGGTTTCAATTTCTTTGTATTGTTCGTCTATTTGTTCTGCGGTAAATGAAAGTCCTTTAAATCCAAGAAAAGGGGTGTTTTCATTGCATCCTATCGAAACTACCGAGCCTTCGTATAGTTCTACTTCATAAACATCGCAGGTAAATACTTCATTTTCATCTTCGGTTAATTTTGTTTTTACGTAGCAAAATCCTATCGAGTGCTGGTTTAATGTTCCTGATTTGTATTGTGGTATCACTGTGTCGCGGACAAGCGGTATATCATCAAGTTTGGCTTCAAAATACAATCCTTTTTCGTCTTCTACGAGTTTTGTAAATTGTCCAATCGGCTTGTCGGTTCGGTGTTGCCAGCAAAACAGTATTTTTCGCGCCGATGCGCTGTTAACTCCGTGTTCCTGCAATGATTTTGCGAAACAGCCTTTGTGCAGTCGGTCGCCTGTTTCATCTATATTGTCAAAGGCGGCGAGATAGCCTGAAACTGTCATGCTTTGTTCGTCCACGTTGGGAGTTTCGATTTTAACGCTTTTGTAATGTAAAATATTACTTTTTCTGTGCGTTTCCTGTGTGTGCTTTTTCTTAAACATATCTTTTGTAATTTTTAAACTGTTATTGGTAATTTATTCGGTATTATTGCGGCAGGGTTTATATTAATGTATTCGGATGCTAATTCCCGCCATTCCGCGACTGTGATGTATCCTTTATCTGCTGCTGAATTTAAGGCTGCGATTGCCGTATTTATCGCTTGCGCTTTTTGCTGCATGTTTTCCTGAAATACAGGCATGTCGGAATAGTCAAAGGAAATTGTTAAATCTGTGCCTTTGCACAGTGATTTGGTAAACAGTTCGGCATCGCCTTTTGAGCATGGTATAATGTAGTTTTGGTACAAGTCAAGTTCCGACTGCTTTTTTTTGTTTTCGTTGCCCATTTGTCCTTCTTTGGCAAAAGGGAAAAGTTCAAAAGGCAAATCAAACACGGCGCAAATCTTTTTTGCCGACTGTTCTTCAAATTCGGACAGCATTAAATCTCTCAAAGGCGGTATCATGCTTTGATATTTCAATGCTGCGGTTGTTATTATTATGTTCCACTGTTCAGAAGTAATGCCGTATTTGCGGTAGGCTTCATGCAAGTTTGATACATCGTCTTGGAAAACGGCTGCCGTTGTGGTATCATCTTTTACGTCCTTGCTTAATATTCCTATTGCGCCGCGATTTCTGATTATGGCGTGAGCCGCGTTGGATATTAAAGCAACAAGTTTGTTTTCGTTGCACAGGCAAGTCATGCGCGACTGCGCCAAAAACGGATTGTCGCCAAATCCTAACTTCAAATCATTGAAAATTATTAAATCATCAAGTTTAAGGCTGGTTTTCTGTCCAGCAATGTATATATCCGTATCTTGACTTTGTCCAAAGTAAGGCGTGTTTTGGTTGTATTTTATTGTTATCTGTGCGGGATCGATAATAAATAAAGAGGTAGGCAGCACTTTGTCATTGTTTATCGACATTTTCAGCACTATGCAGTAACCGTATAAAAGTCGGTACGTTTCAACAAGTCTGTAAAACTGTACCCAACTCATTAATTTATTCGGTTCTGCAAATAAATTTCTTATTCGTTTTGCCTGAACACTTTCGGGTTCGTTGCCTGTTTTGTCGGTTACATATACAACTGCGTTGCCGAAACATTGCGCCCGCTTGTTGATTACGGCTTCCAAAATTGCGGCTTCACTGTATATTTTTTTATTGTTATCACTCCATTGAAAGGGAAAGCCAAAGGGCATGAAAATTTCTTTTTCAACTGCCGCTGGCAATGTTTTTTTTGTTAATATTTTTTTGAGAAATTTATTCATAATTCTAAATTCTATGTGCTGATTTATATAATACAAAATATCTTATGCAATCCATTATGTGATTGAATTTGTCTATCGGTACATCCAATATTTCACTGTCTCTGCTTATTGCCCAGCAATAATCTTGTACTTCACTCCATGCGTTTACGCTATCTTCGGTAACATATACATCGTATGACTTTACCATGTTTATACCTGCTGCAATGCTACCCGCGCCTTTTTTGGCATAGTAAACGGAAAATCCCTTTTTCAGTTCAGGATAGCCTTCTATATTATCCCATGCGCCGCCGCCGCCTGTTCTTAAATTGTGGATACGTACATCGCCGCCGTTGCCATAATCGGCAATTACAGTGTCGCGGTAAGTAATGCCCAAATCTATCATGCGCTTGGCAATCGTTAAATCATCTAATCCCGACTGATATAAATGTTCTCTAACATAAAGCCTGTTATCTCGCCATTTTACCTGAATAAGCGCAGTGGGATCTTCGCTAAATCCAAAGTCGATTACATAAACGCTGCGGCTGTCTATATTATCAAATTCAGAGTTGGAAACATGCTGAAAGTGGGTGTATATTCTGCCAACGTTGCCCTCGCCGATTAATCCTTTTACAATCGTGTAATAAATATCTGGTCGTTCCTGCAATTTTTCAAGCCGCGCAATGTAAGCGGAATTAAGATTTTTTATATTGTCTAAATAGGTAGAAAAACACATTTCAACGCCGCTGTCGGTTTTTGGCGTATAACGGTAATATCCCTGATATTCGCTGTTTACTAAATTATAATCGCGCCAAATCCAATGCCTTTTAGGTGGCGGATTAAATATCCGCAAAACCTGAATGTGTTTAACTTTCTTTGTTCGTAAACTTAATAATAGTTGGTCAAACTGATATTCGTTTATTTCGTTTGCCTCTTCTATCAGTACGTGAGTAAAGCCTGCCAGCGACTTTAATTTTGCAGTTCTGTTACTGCTGGTTACAAAACCTTTGCTTATTATTTCGTTTACTATCTCTGTGCCTTTTTCGTTTTTCCTGCCTGTGTGATATGATATTCGCATTTCACTTTCGTTTATCTTAAAGCGTTTTGAAAATTCAAGTCCGTGTTCGCTTATTCTGTCTTTTATATCACGGAAAAGGCTGTCGCGAATGTCATAAAACACCTGACGCAGTAAACAGCCTCTGAAATAATCGGATGAAACAAGCAAAAACAGAAAATAATCAGTTCCAAAGTAAGAACCGCCGCGTCCACGACCGCCGACAAGGTCGATTATTTGCCTGTCGGTTGTTAATACCTTTTCAAAAGCGCGGTTTATATTAAAATCAATTGTCATATTTTCGTATGTTTACATTTATATTTCCTATTATATCATCGCCTTTACTGTCGGTTTCGGCTATCTTTATCGCTGCATTAAAGCCTTCAATGTCCGCTATCTGTTTTGCTATTTCCTTGCGTACGCTTAATGCCCTTATTTCGTCTGAATAGGATGCCTGCATGTATCCTACCGTGTTTCCTGTTTGCTTGTCTTTTGCCATGTATGCTGAACCTGCGATTATTTCTTTTAATCGATTAAAATCCGATAAAAGTTCTTCAATTATTTTCTCGCGTGAAATAATCGCTTTTTGCGCCTTTTGTTTGGCTTCAATAAACAAGTCGTTTTTTATGTTTCGTTCGGAAGTTAAGCGACTTTCATTATAAGCATTTGCCCTCTTTACCAATCGCCTTACCGTTCTGTCGCTTTTTTGACAAATTTTGACAAAGTGCGACAAAATTTTTGTCATACTTTGTGTTGGGTTTGCATAAATATAGTCGGCAATTTCAATCACAATAGGGGTTATATGCTTTTTGTCATTCTTCATTTTTTTTTGTCAAATTTTATTTTTTCAACCATTGTAAAAATATCTGATATGCTATCTGCGCTGTCATTACAGGCGGCACGCTCATGCCGACTATATAATTCAAATCGCAATCCAAATAATTATAATCTGTTGGAAACGTTCCTGCCAATAATGTTTCTCTGTCATTTAATTCGCGTTTGTAAAGCGGATGATAATTGCGCCTTGTTGCTATAAGTCCAATCGCAGGGGCATTGTAATTCAGTTTCCTTACCGTGTGAAATTTGCCGATAATAGTACCATCGCTTTTATCATAATATTCGGAATATAAAGGGCTTATTCGTTCCTGTTTATCGGAAAAATCACATATTTCTGAAAATGGGATTACAGGTTCGTTAAAATTCAACTGCAATTTGTTTGTAAACAGTTCCTTTTTTATGCCAATGAAAAATATTCGGCGCCTGTAAACGAACTGAAACTTTGTTTTTGTGATGCAAATAATTTTGAATCGGGTGAAAAATAAGCGCTTCGCACAAATAAAATATCAAAATTATTTTTTTGCAAATCTGATAAGTCTAACGAATCAAGTTTTTGCAAATCTTTTGCAGATAAATAAAGATTTTCATCTTCTATTGTAAGTATTACAGGATAAGGATTTTGTCTTATCTGATAACTGCTATCGTTGGAAGTCGTTGATTTTATATTCAATATATATTTGACTGTATCGTCGGGTAATGATAATCTTTGCATTTCTGTTTGTGCAAAAATTTTATTTGGAATCATAAAGAATATAAATATAAAGATATTTTTTTTCATAACTAATGTATATATTACCAAATATATGACAAGAACATTTCATTTGGTTTTATTTTGCCACTCTGTCCAATTCTTCGCTTGCTGATTCGCCTTTGTATTTGCTTCGGGTATTGTTGAATAAATAAGTTACTGAAAATGTTATTCCTCTATAATTGTTAAAGCCTTGTTTTGCTGTGTGAATATTGTTTATGTTCATAGTCCATTTTTCTTTGTCGCTGTTGAATATGTCATTTGCTTTTAAATTAAACCTAAATTTACCATTTAAAAATGTTTTTATCAGTCCGATGTTTACACGATAATTGTTATAATAATACGCTATATTTGTGTTTCCGTTTGTATTTCCCGATAATTCGAATAATAAATACAATGATTTAGGTAATTGAAATGTATTTTGAAAATCTGCCAAAAACAAAGGTTTGTTGTATTTCAACTGTGGATTTCCGCTTTTCAGAAACTGTTTTTGCATTGACAGTTCCAGCGAAACCGTCCAAATTCCGATTGTATTTGAATATCCGCCTGAAATGGTAAGATTTTGACTTTTAGCAACATTTACGGGTTCATATAAAACAATATTTTCATTTAAATATTGAGAATTGTCGAATATTATTTGATTTTTTAACATCGAATAAGATGCCATGAAATATAAATCTTTCCACGCAAACATGTATGTAAAACTATTGCTGCGCGTTGGTTTCAGATATGGATTTCCTGACTCATAAGAAAATCCGTTTATGTAATTTACGCTGTTGCGAAGTTCGTGATAATCGGGACGTGTTGTTGAACTTCTAAATCCAAGCGATGTTCTGACAATATCGTTTTGATATGATATATTGAAACTTGGATACAACTCTTTATATGTCTTGCTTTGTTCGTTATTTTTCAATCCGTTTTTAAAATAACTGAACTTTAAATTTTCATAACGTAATCCTGCTTCAATAAATATGTTATTCAGTGATTTTGAATATGATGCAAACGCAGCTAAAATATTTTGTTTTGATGTATTGTTATTTGAAACAAGTCCGCTATTAACAGTTGAGTTTAAAATGTTGTAGTTCTGATTATATTTGGTGTACGCATATTCCCCGCCGAAATTAAATATTCCATTTAAAAAATTTATATCGGATTTGAGTTTTATAGCAAATAAATCGTAAGCGCTTTTACTTCGTGCCTCGAAAATATTTTGTTCCAATTTCGTTTTATCATCGTCTTTCGCTTTTCCCGTTGAGTAATCCATATCAAATTTAATTGAAACGTTCTCGCTGAAATTTCCTGAATAATACGAATTTATGTGATGGTATTTTGCTGATTCAATTTCGTTTGAAACAAAATTTATTGAGTCGGAGATGTTGTTAATTTTTGATATATAAAAGCCGCTACTGTTTGTTTTATCATTTAGTAAATTTGAAAAAATGTATTTTGCGCCCAGCGAGTGACCGTTGTTTATTTCCTTGTTAAATCCTGCTGTTGTCAGCAAACGTTTTCCATGATTATCATGTTTTTCAATATTTTCTATACTTGTATTGATGTTATTGAAATGGAATGAGTTATTTAAATTTTCATCAAAATTTCTTTTCTGGTCAAAATAAGAAATAGAACTGAAAACATCCAAATTTTTATGTCTATAATTAATCGAAATCTGTTCGGACTGAGAAAATGTTTTAGTCTGTTCAAATCTTGTTTGCAAAACGCCGCTTAAACCTTCGCCGACAGGTTTTTCTGTTGTTATTTTTATTACAGCGTTTATGGTTGCATCGTATTCTGCGCCGGGATTTGTTATTATTTCAATTTTCTTTATCGTTGCCGAATTTATTTGTCTTAATTCCAAATCAATATCATTCCGTAAAAGTTTATTATTTACATAAATTATCGGTGAACCTTTTCCTAAAACTTCAAATTTATCTTCTTTTTTTATAATAAAAGGCAATTTTTCCAACACATCATTGGCATCTCCGATTTTACTTAATACCGTATTTTTCACATTTGCAATAATTCCGTGTTCCGATAATTCAAACGGTTTGGCTTGAGCAACAACAACAGATTCATCCAAATTTTCGTTTACAGGATTAAGAAAAATCGTATCCATATTTTTAAATTCGCCAATATCTACATTTTTTGTTTCGTAGCCTAAAAAACTGACTGATAAAAAAGTGTTACTTTCCGCTTCTATGCTGAAATTGCCGTTTTCGTTTGTTGTTGCCCCGTCAACAATCAGCGAATCGCCTGTATTTCTAACAATAACATTGGCTAATGCGATTGGATTTTTTGTGTTTGCATCTGCAACTTTTCCTGTTAGTGTCTGTGCATTTACATTTATTATGGATATTACAAATACAGTAAATATCCAAATGCGTTTATAATATTTCATATTTTCTTATTCGTTGGCTTTTTAGTTACACCCCAAAATGTTTATACAGTTTTTGGTATCTGTCCGAAATTGATTTATACAGAATTTCGAGTACTGCATCGATTCTTCTTAATCTTTTAATTTTACCGAAATTTAATAACCATTTATGCCCTGAAAGGGCTAATAATAATCGGTTTTGCAGTAAATACAGCAAAACATTTTTTCAAATAAACAAAATATTTTGGCAGTAATTTTTTGTAAATTTCTTTTTGAAATTAGTTTTACCCCCCCCTCCCCTAACTCGGTGTGTGTCAACACGTTACAAGGGCTTGAGAATGGGCATAAAAAACACATAAAAACTTCATGTATCTGCAAAAATTGTAGATTGCTGCAAATAGTTTCAGTAATATTGTTTACATCATTTGACATATACTTGTTTTTATGGCACAAATTTAAGAAAAATATTCTTACAGTCTGCAAATTTTAAGGCAAAAAAATCAAATTAAATTTTGTTAAATTTATTTGCTTTCAAATTGTAAGTTAATTTATACGTATGTAAAATGCATGTTTATTGACATTTAACAATATTTATTCGTGCATTATTCTTGTATTTGTTGATTTTCGGTTTCAATATTTAACGTTTTATTGTTATATTGCTATAAACAACTGTAATATTGGTAATTAATTGTAACATCAAATTTATTTCAGCCAAATAGCATATTTTATTTTTTAACATTCATGTAAAGAATTTACAATTGAATAAAAAAACATGTTGCTCCGCAATCCATTGCGTCTAATTGCTGATATGAGGGGAAAACGCTCAATACATTTGTTTATATTTGTACAGAGCATGACAAATTATGTTGCTATACTTCAACGTTAACAATTTGTCTAAACATCTCTTCTCCTGTAGCGGTACGTATGATGCATACATATTGTCCCGAAGGTATAGAGAGCGATATATGTTTCTGCCCTATTGTCAGCAAATAATTTAACACAGGAACAGATTGCCATTCATACGCGCTAAATTCATCCTCCCTAAATATAGAAAGTAATAGATTTTGTTGCTCTGAAAGATATTGAATTACATCTTTCGGAAGTTCCATGTTTATTAACGGAAGATTATTTTTCATGTCTATATTTTGTCCCTGAAAAGGCAGAGAAAGATTATTCATTACATACAAATCACAATCGGCATCGCCCTGCATTAAATGTAATGTATTATTTTCCTGCATTTGTCGGGTATATAACTCTCCATGTGTCTGTTCAATGGTATAAGGAACAATCCCTGATAATTCTCCAAAATGAGAAACCATCATCTTTTTTGGGCTTGCCTTGCGAATATGACCTATTCCAGCCAGCACCACAACGTGGGCAGTTGTATCCTGTTTTAATGTGTTGTTGTATAAATTAAGCACAGATTCATATTCCCTATTCTCAAATACGTCACAGTCATATTGAATGGGAATGAAGCCAATACTAATCGCATCACGAACAAGCTGCCCCATTGCCGGCTCTCTGGTATAAAGCCCTGTACTTTGTACAGGATAACCGCGCTGTATTAACGAATCTGTCTCACACAATGCTTCCATTGCAAAATAGCGAAATCCCAATGCATACAACCGTGGCAATAAAAGTGAAACAAAATAACGATGTTAGGGATGAAAGTGTTGTTCATTAAATATTACTACACGTTGATTTTGAGAGTTAAACAAAATCGTATCCATCACATTTTGTATTCCTTCAACTAAAATAACAGGCGCAGCAGATGGCGTTTTGTACCATTGACCGTAAAGCGTGTCAAGATAGGTATTATTCTGTATAAAGGAGTTATATGTAAGCGATGCCTGCAAATGCGTGTTTTGTTCCATTTTGGTGGTACAATGTGATTTTAGTTGTTTCAATGCGGTTACACCGCTTAAATAATTAGCATTGTTATTCATCATGGCAGCCTGAGCTAATTTCCACGGATCACATAATGAGTCCTGTGCAAATCCTTTTTCAAAAAAGGACAGTAGCAATATGACAAAATAAATTGTCCTGAATTTAATTCCAAATCGTTTCATAAGGATTGTATTTACAATTTAAGGGTTTTGAATAAATATTATTTGAATCTTTTATAAATGCCCTGCAATCATGACACATGTAGCGAAACTCACAATCATGACATACAGATATTTTATCTTTATTAATATTCCACAGTTTAGTGAATGTTTTTTGTGTAATGACATGCTTTAAATCACAAGTTTCAATATTTCCAAACTGCTGAACCATAGATGTACAGTTACGAATGTTGCCATCTTTACAAATACAGACTTTGCGATTTAAGCAGTTGTTCCATTTTATTGATTCGCACAGCATTTCTCTATTTGCTCTAAAATAATGAGGTGAAACGTTTCCGCATCTGCCATCCATAGTATATGGAACATACTCCAAACAAGATGAATTCTGTTCCTCCGTTGTAAAAATAAATTGAGGGGCATCATAAATTATTAAATGCTGAACTCTTGCATTTTGCAATAAAAATTCTTTCATTGTATCCTGTTCGTATTCTACAGAATATGGCAGGAAGATATTTATGGTTCTAAAAGTAGAATCATAGGTTTGATTTACAATTTTTATTAAATCCTGTAATACAATAAAATCATAAAAACGCATTTCTACAGCAACACAATTAACATTTGATAATTGCGCAAAGATATTGTCGTAATTATGTTGTGAATACCTATCTGTCTCTATTATTGCATTCGTAATTAAAGATGGCGATTGATAACCAATATCCATTTTGGGAAAATTACCAAGACTGTTTACAAAAATGCCATATTCTTTTTTGATTAGAAAATCAAAAAAATCGTCGATTGCCTGTTCCTCATGATATATTTTTTTAATTCTATTTATGGATTTTGTTCTATGCTTCGTTAAAATTTCGAACAAAACATTGGGAATGAAATTAAAATTATTTCTTTGTATATCCATAATGAGACTGCGTTTATCTCCTTTAACAGGTATACAACAAGCATATAAATAAAAAAATCTATTCTCTTTCATTTAAATCAAATAATGTTGAAATGTTTTTATAAAATCTTCCTACAGTAACCTCCATGTTATTATGCCGAGATGAAATAACTGTAATCTTATGTGCAGTTATGTTTATATTTGACTGTTTTCGCTTTACGCATTTAGCGAAAAGAAAGTTAAGAGAAAAAAAAAATCTATGCTCTTTTTCTATTAACCGATATAAATAATCATTCATATTTTATTTTTTTTTGCAAATATATTCCCATTTTACCGGAATATAAACCACTGTTGTCTGTTTCGTCTATAGAAGTTATTATCTTCTTTGTTATGTCTATGATACTATTTTTCATAATCTAATTTTCAGTTAAATTCATGTTTTACACATTTATCTAAATTATCAACCTCTTCTTTTGGCAAATTATCATGTAACCAATCCAAAAATTGCTGATAAGATACAGTTTGATGCTTGTAGTGCCTGAAAAAATTTATTATAACTTGAAATAATTTATCAGGATTAGTTTCATTTGCCAAATTTTGAATACAATCAGGTCCCCAATTATAAACCACGTGCATAGAATTTGCATCGTTAATAGTAAGACTATAAAGCGACTTGCTATTTTGCGGATTAAATCTATCTCTACTTTTTTCATTTATTTTAAATGTTCCATACATTACATAATGGGTCAGCCATTCAATAGTAGATTCACCAACAAAAAACTGTCCTTCGTGCTTATCTGCTTTTATTGGATACAAAACATGCAATATTTCGTGAGTAAGTTGTGTTCCCGAAATAAATGATGTGTCGCAAAAAATATGTTCATTAATAGCCCTTCCAAATGCAGCCTTTAATTTTGGAATGGACAAATAAGCCACAATAATATCTATTGTTTTCTTTTCGTAATAATTCAACTTCAATAAACTTTCAAAAAATTTTTCTTTTCCTGCTTCAAAGTTATTCATGGATATTGTATCAGGAAAATAGATATTAACGTTCAGCATATTTGCCTCATAATTTTTTGATGAATAAAGACTTATATCAACAAATGTAATGTCTAATGTGTTATCGTGATTATTTGGAGTAAACGATGAAAACGACAAAAAATTATCAGGAATATCTTTAAAGTAAATATCCTTATAACTAATCTCTCTGCCTACAGGATTAGGCAGTATATTTCCTCCAAAAGGCGTGTGGAAGAATAAGACTTTTGGATGATTGTCAAACGGAATCTCCATAAACCATTCAGAACCAGAAAGTGCAGCATAATTTATTTCAAGTTTAAAACTTTTCAGTCTGTGCGTCTTTATTGGTATTGGCTGATGCGATGCCATTCGCGCTATTTGTGTAATTGTATCATAAAATACGTTGTGGTCGTCATATATCTTAATAACGGCAGGTAGCACTCCAACAATCCTCTCTGTTTGCAACATTATTGTGTCTGCCGTATTTTCCTTAATTTCCATGTGTGCATTTATGTTTAGCAGATAATACATAGAATCATTTATACTTTCGTCTAACTTGAACAAGGAAATATATTTGTCGTTATATTCCTGCACTGATATCATGGAAATAATTAATGAGTCGCATACAATTTCTTGACTCGTCAGTGTTTGATGGTTTATTGTCGTTATTGTTAATGCAATAAAAAGTATTTTAAGGTGTTTCATTGTTTTTTTCTTTAAAAAGTTCAATAAAAATTCTTTATATTTATAAACAATAAAAAAATTAAATTACAATGCAAAGTTAGTTTTTATTGTATTGCTTATTTTTCATGCTGCACAAATTTCACAAATTCATCCATCACTTCGCTCCATTTTGAATCATTCCAAATTCTTTTACCTTCATCATCTATCAGTTCATAATTGTGCCCGCGCCCAAGCATGGGATGCATTTTATAATTTGTTTTTCCGTTGGAACCGAAATATATCGGCAATAATTCACAGGCAATGCTATGATAATCGCGCGTTCCGTAAGTAATAAAAACGGGCTGCTTTAGATTTGCCAATATTTCTACAACCGACTGTGAAAAACTTTTCCACGTTGCAGGCAAATCGCTGTTCCAATCATCAGGAACATCTGTTGTTTGAGCCATATATTTCCAACTTTTCCAATTATTTTCTATCTGTTGCTGCACCTCTTCTTCCGTTTGTTGTTTGCTAATTGCTTTTGCCCGAGATTCCTGTATTATGCCGGCATAGCGTCCGAATGGATTTGTACTTGAAAATGCAATGGCTTTTATATTTGCATTTTCTGCAGCCAACCGTGCCGCAACATAAGCGCCTTGCGAATGTCCAAACGCATAAATACTGTCTTTTTCAATCCATTCCTGTTGCAACAAATAATCAATCACAATGTTTGCGCGTTCAACATAAGTTTCGATTACATTGCGTTTCATGTATGTTTTGTCGTAATCATAAGGTTTTTTAGATTTTACATAAGAGTATTGATTATTCAAATTCTCTATGCTTACAACAGGTGGAGTATTAGGTTGTGATATTTCCACCACATTGAATTGGCTAAAAATCGTTTTATTGAAAATGCTGAAATGATTTGCATCCAAATTGCCATTATTGCTTACTATCAAAGGCATAGGCAAAGAACCTTGAATAAATAAAATCAAAGGTTTTGTTACATCTATTGTATCATATTTTACAAAATGAATTGTATCGGTCGTTGTTGTAAGACAAAATAATTTAAGGTTCAACTGTTTGATGTTTTCTGTTGTCAATGTATTTTGTGCAAACGCAATATTGCAGCAAAATACAACTCCGCAGCAGAACAGTATTTTTTTGATATTGGTTTTAACTGTAATCATTTTTTGAAATTTTTTGTATGATATTTTGGTAAAAAGTTCACCTACTTGTTAAAAAACAGAAATCTTTTATTGCTATTTTTTTGCCAATATGCGTTCAATATTTCATGGATTTTTTCCTTTGTAATACTGTCTGCACTCATGCCGAAAATATCAATGTCGCAGACACGAGCACGACGTTTCATTTCTTCTACAAAATCATCTGTGTAAAGTACGTAAAGCGGCGTTTCATTTTCTTCTTCATGCAAAGATTGAAGAAAAATATAACCGTCAAAATTATTTGCAAATGTACCTGTTTGTATATCAAATGCCATATTGGCTGCATCAAATAATTCGTTTCCGAATGGACTGTTTTGGAGGTCGAAAGCAATAGGAATATTTCCATAATCTTCAAAAGCATAGTCGAATAATCCATTTCTGAGTTTGCCAAAAATAACGCCATTATTTAATATGTTAGGCGAATGCGTGAAAATCGAAAAAACATTTTCTTTTCCAATTTTACTTGACAACAGAAATCCTGCGGACAATCCGTTTATTTGCAAGCTTGAACGTTGCTTTACAGGCGATTTGTAAGCATGTCCCCAACCTACAATAAATAAAT
>JAISNL010000108.1 GCA_031276235.1 Prevotellaceae bacterium
TATATCTAACATTATTTCATTACATTACAAACTTAATTTCAATTAAAACCTTTAATAAAATTATAAATAAAACTTAAATTAATTATCTAACAATTTTAATATCTAAAAAAATGAATACAGAATTTAATTGGAGTGATGTCTCAACTCCTGAAAGAAAAGAATATGGAGACGATTTGACAAGTTGCATTGAACTTGCTAAATTATATCTAAATGATGATTATAATAAATACGAAGACAAAGAGTTTATGAACATACAACTCAAAATGTGTCTTGTAGGAGATTATAATGATTATATGAATATTATACCTGATACTTATTATAATATTATAAATTATAATATTATAAATAATAAAAATTATAATAGTGAAAAAGGTATGATGTGGCACTCTGCAGAATACGATACTGAGAGGAATGGCTAATGTCATACATTGCATGGCGCTACCCAAACGGCAATATAACGTCCTGCTAATGCTCGAAGATTTTAAGTTTTTTCTGAATTGGCTACGTCGAGCTATGCTAACGCTTCGGTTGCTTCAGCCTACTGGTTCGCAAAGACGACAAAAAAAGCAAAACATCATTGCAGTTCAGTCTATTGGCGGTAAAAACTTAATAATATTGATAATTTTTAGTAACTTTGCGGAAAATTATATCAAAATATAAGAAATGAAAACTAATACAAAAATCTTGTTTATTGCCGTTTTGTTTGCAGCATTGTCAAGTACGGCGCAGGCGCAGGAAAAAAATCCTGTATTAAAAAATACATTTACAGCATCGGGAGGACAATTAATTGTTGCCGATATATGGAACGAAATAAAAATTTCAGATTTAAGTTACGAAACAGTTAAAGATATAATAACCACTGTCAAATCGCTGAAACAGAACTTGCAAAATGCTGTGAATACAATATCAAAACAAAAACAAGCGATAGAAAAAATGCAGCGCGAACTCTACGAACAGAAACAAAAACTCGACCAGATGGAAAGCGATATTCGAAATTTGAAAAATAAAGTAAAATAATTTTATAGAAATATTCAAAGATGGAAACAGCAAAATGTTTGATTATAGGTAGCGGACCTGCCGGATATACGGCGGCAATTTACGCATCGCGGGCAAATCTTAATCCTGTGCTTTACGAAGGATTGCAAGCCGGCGGGCAATTGACAACAACCACAGAAGTCGAAAATTTTCCGGGATATCCTCAAGGAATCACAGGCGTGCAGTTGATGGATGACATGAAGCGGCAAGCCTTGCGCTTTGGTGCGGATATTCGTTTCGGAATGGTTACAAAAGTTGACTTTTCGCAGCATCCGTTTACAGTTATAATTGATGAAGAAAAAACAATACGGGCAGCAACGGTGATTATTGCAACGGGAGCGACGGCAAAATATCTGGGATTGCCGAGCGAAGAAAAATTTAAAGGAATGGGCGTTTCAGCATGTGCAACCTGCGATGGTTTTTTTTATCGAAACAAAGATGTTGCAGTGGTAGGAGGAGGCGATACGGCTTGCGAAGAAGCCGTTTACCTTGCTGGCTTGGCTCGTAAAGTGTACATGATAGTGCGCCGAAATGTGCTTCGCGCAACCACAATAATGCAACAGCGCGTGATAAATACGCCAAATATAGAAATATTGTGGGAACACAGTACCAAAGAAATTACAGGTAACGAAAAAGGAGTAACGGGAGCAATCCTTGTACACAAAAGCGGTGCGGAAAAAATAATTGCCATTGACGGTTTTTTCCTTGCAATCGGGCATCAGCCCAATACCGAAGTTTTCAAACCGTATATCGAAACCGACGAACAGGGTTATATCGTTACTCAAGGAAAAACTTCAAAAACAAACATCGAAGGAGTATTCGCAGCCGGCGATGTGCAAGACCCGCATTATCGGCAGGGAATCACTGCTGCAGCTTCGGGTTGTACGGCTGCCATTGATGCCGAACGGTTTTTGTCGGGAAACTGAAAACCTGAAATGAGTTGAATTTACAATGTATCAGATTTGAAACGCTGCAAAATGATTTCTATGACAGATAAACGTCCAACTTTTACCAAAAGTTTTCTTCCTCAATACCGCCTGAATTTGATTGGTAAGGAGCGGCTAATTATAATTTATTCACAATCGAAATCGCATAACGTAGAAATATATTTGTAAAATAATCAATATATTACAGCAATAACTCTTTTTTGAAATTAACAAATTATAGTCTAAATTGCAGCATCCAAACTTCTATTTGTGATTTTTTTCATACCTTTGCCAACTAAATTGAATAATTTATTTATTAAAATAGACTGTTTATGACAAAGAAATTAAAAATTGTTGTGCTGGCAAAACAAGTTCCTGACACTCGTAACGTAGGCAAAGATGCTATGAAAGAAGACGGAACAGTAAATCGTGCAGCGCTTCCTGCAATCTTCAATCCCGAAGATTTAAACGCACTTGAACAGGCTCTTCGATTGAAAGACCAGTATGAAGGTTCAACTATCACAATTGTAACAATGGGTCCGGCGCGTGCAGCCGAAATTATTCGCGAAGGACTGTTTCGTGGAGCCGACAGCGGCTATTTGCTCACCGACCGCGCTTTTGCAGGCGCAGATACTTTGGCTACATCGTACGCTCTTGCTATGGCTATTAGAAAAATAGGAGATTACGATATTATTATCGGCGGACGTCAGGCAATTGACGGAGATACGGCTCAAGTAGGTCCTCAGGTTGCCGAAAAACTCGGACTTGCGCAAATTACTTACGCAGAAGATATTGTGAAAATTGAAGACGAAAAAATTACGGTAAAACGGCATATACCCGGAGGAATCGAAACAGTTGAAGGTACTCTGCCAATTGTTATCACAGTGAACGGCTCGGCAGCTGCATGTCGTCCTCGCAATGCGAAACTGGTGCAAAAATACAAATACGCCAAAACATCAACCGAAAAAGCAGAAAATCCATTACAATATGCCGATTTGTACAATACCCGTGAATATCTCAATCTTGTTGAATGGAGCGTAAACGATGTGAACGGCGACATGGCGCAATGCGGATTAGCAGGCTCGCCTACAAAGGTGAAGGCTATTCAAAATATTGTTTTTCAAGCAAAAGAAAGCAAAACGATAACAAGCGCCGATAACGAAATCGAAGATTTAATTGTAGAACTTTTAAACAATCACACCATAGGATAACGTATTGTGATAAGAACTGAAAATATTAATTTGAATTTAAAATTTATAAAATGAATAATTTATTTGTATATTGCGAAATAGAAGACAACATAGTTGCAGATGTAAGTCTCGAACTGCTTACAAAAGGACGCTCGCTGGCAAACCAACTCAAATGCAAGCTCGAAGCTATTGTAATAGGCAGCAAACTGGAAGGTATCGAAAAACAGATAATTCCCTATGGAGTTGATAAATTACACGTATTTGATGGAGAAAAACTTTATCCATATACCTCGCTCCCGCACACATCTGTTTTGGTGAATTTGTTTATAGAAGAAAAGCCGCAAATTTGCCTTATGGGCGCAACAGTCATAGGTCGAGATTTGGGACCGCGCGTATCGTCAGCGCTTAAAAGCGGTTTGACAGCCGATTGCACTTCGCTTGAAATAGGTTCGCACGAAGACAGAAAAAATAATATAGTTTACGAAAATCTGCTGTATCAAATTCGCCCCGCATTTGGCGGCAACATAGTTGCAACAATCATCAATCCAGAACATCGCCCGCAAATGGCAACAGTTCGCGAAGGCGTGATGAAAAAAGAAATTCTCGACGAAAACTATAAAGGCGAAATCATACGGCACAAAATATCAACTTATATTGATGACAACGATTATGCTGTGAAAGTTATAGAACGGCATATCGAAAAAGCCAAACACAACCTTAAAGGTTCGCCCATTATAGTGTCGGGAGGCTATGGAGTAGGTTCAAAAGAAAATTTCAAACTGCTGTACGACCTCGCAAAAGTTATAAACGCAGAAGTAGGCGCAAGCCGCGCCGCTGTTGATTCTGGATTTGCCGAACACGACAGGCAAATCGGACAGACAGGCATCACCGTACATCCCAAATTATACATTGCATGCGGAATTTCAGGACAAATTCAACATATTGCAGGAATGCAGGACAGTTCAATGATAATTTCAATAAACAGCGATGCAAATGCGCCGATAAACCAAATTGCCGATTACGCAATAGTTGGCGACCTGACGGAAGTTATCCCGAAAATGATTAAATATTATAAGAAAAATTCAAAATAAATTAGTATTGTTGCAATGTTCAATCCTCAAAAAAAGCCATTTTTCAGGAATTGAATAAAAAATCAGTATAGCACAGAAACAAATTTTACGATGATAACACGCAGTTTGGCAAATACTATAAACGATAAACTTTGGAAAAATAAATCTATTATTGTTATGGGAGCGCGGCAGATTGGAAAAACTTCGCTACTCAAAATGCTTTTTGCCGATGCTAATGATGTATTGTGGTTAAATGCAGATGAACCAGATGTGCGCGCGCTGTTCGAAAATGCCACTAATAACACTACATGCAAGATAATAAACAGAGATAATATTGAAGAATTTTTAATATAGATTTATATGAAAGTATTATAATAACAATGAAATAATAAAAACATAAAATATTATGGCAAATTTTTATAACGACAACAAAGACCTGCAATTCCATTTAACTCATCCACTGATGAAAAAAATAGTGGAATTGAAAGAAAGAAATTTTGAGGATAAAGATAAATTCGATTATGCTCCCATTGATTTCGATGATACAATGGACAGTTATCGGAAAACACTCGAAATAATTGGCGAAATATGCGGTGAAATTATCGCCCCTAATGCCGAAGATGTTGACCACGAAGGTCCGCAGCACGAAAACAATCGCGTAATTTACGCCGAAGGCACACAACAAAACCACGAAGCGTTGCAAAAAGCCGGCGTTTACGGAATTTCGCTTCCGCGCGAATACGGCGGGCTTAACTTTGCAATGGTGCCTTACGTGATGGCTGGCGAACTCGTTTCACGCGCCGATGCAGGATTTGCAAATATCTGGGGATTGCAGGATTGCGCCGAAACAATTCACGAATTTGCATCAAAAGAAATTCAGGACGAATATCTTCCGCGCATCCCAAAAGGCGATACATGTTCGATGGATTTGACCGAACCTGATGCAGGCTCTGATTTACAGTCAGTGCAGTTGAAAGCAACTTTTGACGAAAACCAGAATTGCTGGCTGCTCAATGGAGTGAAACGCTTTATCACCAACGGCGATGCACACATTAAATTAGTGCTGGCACGTAGCGAAGATGGCACAAAAGACGGCAGAGGCTTGTCGTATTTTGTTTGCAACAACAATCATGACGACAAAATTCTTGTTCGCCGCATCGAAAACAAATTGGGAATAAAAGGCTCGCCTACATGCGAACTTGTTTTTCGCAACGCTCCGGCTAAACTTGTAGGCGAACGCAAACTCGGTTTGATAAAATACGTGATGTCGCTTATGAACGGCGCACGGCTTGGCGTTGCCGCACAATCAATAGGACTGAGCGAAGCCGCTTACCGTGAAGCGCTAGAATATGCAGGCAAACGCGCACAGTTTGGAAAAGAAATAATAAACTTTCCCGCTGTTTACGAACTGCTTGTTACAATGAAAGCACGCTTGCAGGCAGCGCGTTCTCTTCTTTACGAAACCTCGCGGTTTGTGGATATATACAAGGCATACAACCTTATAAGCAATGAACGCAAACTTACTGCTGAAGAACGTACAGAACACAAGGAATACCAGCGTCTGTCAGATATTTATACTCCGATACTGAAACTTTTTGCAAGCGAATATGCCAATCAGCTGGCTTACGATGCAATCCAGATTCACGGCGGTTCAGGGTTCATGAAAGATTATCTGGTTGAACGGCTTTACAGAGATGCGCGAATTTTGAACATCTACGAAGGAACTTCACAGTTACAGGTTGTGGCAGCCATTCGCGGAGTTACAACAGGAGCGTATCTCAACAAAATCCGCCAGTACGAAGCAGATATTACGGCTACCGAATTTGCAGGCATGAAAGACCATCTGCTTGCGCTTACTGCCGATTACGAAAAAGCCGTAGCGCTGGTTACCGATGCCAAAAATCAGGAATATTTGGACTTTCATGCACGGCGTTTAGTTGAAATGGCAGGACACATAATCATGAGTTATTTACTTTTGTTTGATGCGCAACGCGACAGCGAGTATTCAAATGTTGCCGAAGTCTATATACAACGAGTAATTGCTTGGAACGAAGAACGCTTTAATTACATAAAATCATTCAAACCGGAAGATATTGAAAACTTCAAATCAATAATAGCATAATTTTATCATTTAATATTTTGTGAAAGAGGCTGTCTCGCTTGTTGAGACAGCCTCTTTGTGCAAGTCGAGGCAATGTATCCCAAAACAGTTATTTTTTCACTCTTCTATTTTCTGGATTGGCTACGCCGAACTTGCAATAACGCGCTGCGTGGTGCGGCAAAAAATGTTTCACCTCTGCAATCTCATCTTTCAACTGAAATAACTATCTTTGCATTTGATTAATTTTATTAACCGCCCCGTGAAGGGCATAAATTGAACAAAATATGTTAGAATATTCTTTACACGAAAATGTGCTGACCGACCGTAAAGACGATTATTCGGCGAAAACCCACCCAAAAGTTTCCTACAACAAGGAAGAGTTTATTGACCTTATGCTGCAGCGCGGTACGCTGATGACCAAAACAGACGCCCTCGCCGTACTCAACAATATTGAGGAAACGGCTGCCTATGTTATCAGCAACGGCGGCACGCTGAACCTGCCTCTGTTTCATACAGGCTTTTCAATATCAGGAGTGTTTGAGGGTTCTACCGACTCGTTCGACCCGCACAGGCATCACCTGCACGTGAATATCAGCAAGGGAACGCTGCTGCGCGCCATTGAACAGGATGTGAAACTGACCAAAGTAAACACCGCCTCGCCGCATCCTCAAATACTGGAAGTGAAGGACAGCGTGAGCGGCAAAATTGACGAAGCGCTTACAGCAGGCGGCGCTGTGGAAATAGACGGCGTAAACATCAAAATCTCAGGCGACAGCCACTTGTGCGGTCTGTACTTTGTGGACGAAAACGGCGCTGAAACCAAAGCCCTGACCCTTATCCACAACAAGCCTTCAACGGTGCTTGCCCTCATACCAATGCTTGCGGCAGGCAACTACCGCGTGAAAATAGTTACGCAGTACACCGGCAGTTATAACTGGAAAACTCCAAAAACTACAGTTTTCGGCGCAACTTTACAGGTGCAGTAAATCCTGCTATGGGCAATTTTTATTCTGAAGCATAGTTCAGAACACTTCTGAAGCATAGTTCAGAACGTTTCTGAAGCATAGTTCAGAACATTTCTGAAGCATAGTTCAGAACATTTCTGAAGCATAGTTCAGAACACTTCTGAAGCATAGTTCAGAACACTTCTGAAGCATAGTTCAGAACGTTTCTGAAGCATAGTTCAGAATATTTATGAAGCGTAGTTCAGAATATTTCTGAAGCATAATGCAGAAGAGAGAATGTTTTTTGGGATTTTATATACTCTTCCTTGTGAAATGAAACAGGCAGGCTTTACTTGTACGTTCATTTGGCAGTTCTGACAAGCAGCGCAATATTTTCAACATGATGAGTATGAGGAAACATATCTACAGGCTGTATCTTTTCTATTTCGTACTCGGCGGCAAACGCAAGCAAATCGCGGGCTTGAGTGGCAGGATTGCAGCTTACGTAAACAATTTTTTTGGGATGAGCATTTAGGATGACTTCGCCAACTTTGGGATGTATTCCTGCCCGCGGCGGGTCAAGCACAATAATATCCGCCTTGCCGTGGGCATTAATAAAATCGGCAGTGAGCGCATCTTTCATATCGCCAACATAAAAATCCACATTATTGATACTGTTTATTGCGGCATTGTATTTTGCATCTTCAATTGCTTCGGCTATACATTCTATGCCAATCACTTTATGTGCATCTCGCGCAAGAAACAGGGCTATTGTGCCTGTGCCTGTGTACAGGTCGTAAACTGTTTGGGAATTGTTGACGCTGGCAAAATCAAATACTGTTTGATACAGATTTGAAACCTGTTCGGGGTTTGTCTGATAAAATGATTTGGCGGTAATTTTGAACCTTAAACCGTTCATTTCTTCCATCAAAAAACTGCTGCCGCGATAGCATATTACATCCAAATCGTTGATGGTATCGTTGAGTTTGGTATTTATAACATACTGCAATGAAACAATTTGCGGGAACTCCGTTTGCAAATAGTCAAGCAGTGCGCAGCGTTTTTTTTCATCATCCGAACCAAAGACTACAATTATCATCATGTCGCCGCTTTTTGTGTTGCGAATGATCAGATTGCGCAAAAGCCCGCTTTTTCCGCGAATATCAAAAAATGAATATCCGTTTTTAATCGCAAAATCATAAATCGCCTTGCGTATTGTGTTTGATGGTTCTGGTTGAAGATAACAGTTATTTATGTTCAAAACCTTATCAAACAGTTGCGGAATATGAAACCCCAGCGCATTGTAATTTTCGATAGCTGCATTTTCGTTAATTTCGTTTTGCGTAATCCAGCGTTTGCACGAAAAAGTAAATTCCAGCTTGTTGCGGTATCCAACGGTTTTCGGCGATGCAATAATATCGTTAACTGTCGGGCAATTTATTTTCCCTATTCGCTGAAGCTGGTCGATAACCTGTTTTTGTTTGTAAAAAAGTTGTTCCTTATAAGGTAAATTTTGCCATTTACAGCCGCCGCAAACGCCAAAATGTTCGCAAAAAGCATCAACAGATTTATCGGATTGCTTCACAGTGTTTATGATTTTTCCTTCCATGAAATTGCGTTGCCTGCGCACAATCTGAATATCCACAATGCTGCCCGGAAGCGCATAGGGAACAAAAATCACTTTTCCATCAGTCTTTGCAACAGCCTTGCCTTCGGCGGCAATATCAATAATTTCAACGTTATTTAAAATAAGATTTTGTTTTGTTTTACTCACTTTTTTTTACTTTTGTACAAAAGTAATTAAAAATGAAATATTCAATAAAAAAACGCTGTAATTTTCACATCTTATGGATTCAATTTCTCACATATTAATCGGCGCTGTTACAGGCGAGATTGTTGCCGGCAATAAATTGGGAAAGAAAGCGGTGTTGTGGGGCGCAGTCGTTGCAACTTTGCCCGATTTGGATGTAATTGCACAGCCTTTTTTGCAGCCCGCGCAATCGCTGCTTTTTCATCGCGGACCCACACACTCTGTTTTGCTGTGCGCTTTGGCTGTTCCGCTGATAGCAAAATTATTGACAAAAATACATAAAGACACAAAGCAAAATTTTATTGACTGGGTAAAATTAACTGCATGCTGTCTGTTTTCACATATATTTATCGACTGCTTTAATTCGTACGGAACGGCAGTTTTTTATCCGTTCAGCAATATTCGCATATCATTCGACTGCATAGGCATTGTCGATGTGTTTTTAATATTACCGCTTGCCCTTGCTTTGCTCTGTTTTATTTTTGCGAAAAGAGGAACAAAACTGCGAAAAGCGATTGCCTCATCAGCAATGACGCTTTCGGTGATATATCTCGGCTTTACGGTGTTCAACAAAATATCGCTTGACCAAAAAATCAAATTACGGCTTGATGACCAGAATATAAGTTACAATAAAATACTTACATCGCCGCTGCCGCTCACAAACATTGTGTGGCTTGTTATTGTAGAAGATGAAGATGGATTTTTTTCAGCAAACTGTAACATTAAAAGCAAACAGATTCATTTCGAAAAATATTATCCTAAAAATCATTATCTGTCCGAAAAATTCAATAAGAATGTCGAATTTAAGCGGCTTGTACAATTTTCAAAAGGCTTCTACTGCCTTGCGAAAGGCGAAACCGATGAAATAATATTTTATGATTTGCGTTTTGCAAGTTTTGACTTTGATGGCGCTGCCGATTTGGATAAAGCCGTATTTGTGCACAGACTGAAAATGAACGGCAGCGACGAATTGATAATGAAACATCATTACCCCGAACGCAAAGTGAATATGGAAAAATTGAAACGATATTATCGACAGATAACAAACAACTGATTAAAAAATACAGAAATGACAAATTTTTTAGAACTTGTAAAAAAACGCCAAAGCACACGCAAATATTCATCGCAGCAGGTTGAATACGAAAAAATAAATCGTTGCATAGAAGCGGCTCGGCTCGCTCCTTCGGCATGTAATGCCCAGCCGTGGAAATTTGTGATTGTTGACGAACCCGAACTGAAACTGGCAGTTGCCGCAGCAAGCGAATCAAATATTTTGGGGTTCAATAAATTTACAAAAGACTGTCCTGTGATTGTGGCAGTGGTTCGCGAAGCGCCAAATATAACTTCCAAATTAGGCATGATTCTAAAAAACAAACCTTATCCTGTAATGGATATAGGCATTGCAGTTGCACATTTCTGTTTGCAGGCGGCTGATGAAAATCTGGGAACATGTATCATCGGCTGGTTCAACGAAAAGAAAATAAAAAAACTGCTCGATATTCCAAAAAAGAAACGGCTGGACTTACTAATATCCGTAGGATACGCAGCAGATGAAACAATTTTGCCCAAACAAAGAAAAAACACCGAACAAATGTCTGTCAGAAATAAATACGAATAGATGGTATCCCTCAAAAACATAAAAAATATGGTTATAATAGATTAAAATCATCAGAAGAAACAAAAAATGGCAAAACTGTCAACTGTTAACTGTCAAAACTGCCATTTTGTCGCAAAAAGCGAGGAATTTCTCGCTTAAAACCGTAATTGCGGCTTAAACATCCATAAGTATTCTCCATTCGGGAGGATAGAGATTGTTTGTGCGGACGCCGATATTTTTTATCCAGCCAAGCGCATTGTTGTTGCAGCAAACAAGATTGTATCCTGACGTTTTGCAATCGAATAGAATATTATCCTTATGCAAAAATTTTAGCGCAGAATGTTTGTCTATATTGATTTTGGCAAATTCTTCGGTATTTAAATCAACAGACATGGCAAGCGCATGGGAAGGAACAAAATCGTTGCCTTTTACAGTGCCAATTGTAAAGCCTGTCGATAAACATCTCAGCCTGCGGAATATAACATTTATTTCGTCAGCAAATTCTTTAGGAAGCGCTTTTACAATATAATTGTTGATAATAAAATTATATTTTTCGGAATTGCGCAGATACTGTCGCACGAAGTTTAATTTTTTGGGAATATTTTGTTGACTGCGATTTTCTTTCTGTTTGTCAGAATTATTATTATCGCTGTTTTTGCACATTACACTCAAACAGAAGCCTTCGCCTTTTGTTTTGTGAGGATAGAAACGGTACGAAAAAATATCAGGCACAAGATTTTCCGAAATTTGCCATTCCGGTTTAGTCGTTACAGGCAAACTTTTTGCATTAAAAGTATTAATCATTCGCTTCACGTTTGCTTCGTTTTCTTCAATATTGTAAGTGCATGTACAATAAATAAGCAATCCTCCGGGCTTAAGCGCGCTCCAAACATCAGTTAATATTCGGCGCTGGCGTTCGGCGCAAAGCTTTACATTGTCAATAGACCATTCCTTAATAGCATTGGCGTCTTTTCTGAACATGCCTTCGCCCGAACACGGAGCATCTACAAGAATCAAATCAAAAAAACCGCTTAATGATAAAAAATATTTTGGGTCGTTGCTGGTTACAACTGCGTTTGAATGTCCCCATTTAACAATATTTTCATATAAAATTTTTGCTCTGCTACGAACAGTATCATTTGCGACAAGCAGCGAATTTTCGGGCAAAAGCGAAAGCAAATGCGTAGATTTTCCTCCGGGAGCTGCACACAAATCAAGGGCAATTATCTTATTTTTATCTGGAAAATATTGTTGTATCACCTGTTCCAAAAACATTGAACTTGCTTCCTGTATGTAATAAGCTCCGGCATGAAAATCAGGATCGAGAGTAAATGAGATTCTTTGAGGCAGATACATTCCGCTGTTGCACCATTTAACATTTTCATTGCCGACAATTTCCGTATATTTATCGGGATTTATTCGTAAACTTACAGGCGTTTCTACATTCAGAGCATTCACAAAGTCATCTATTTCGTTACCGAGAATATTTTTTATTCCTCGTAAAAATACATCAGGAAGCGCTAATTTTGTTTGAATTTTGCTTGTGTGGCTTGATTTCTCGCCCAAAGATTTTATTTCTGTTTTGGTTTGTAATTGCATTTTTTTGTGTTTTTGACAACGCTAATATACTACATTTTAGGAAATATGAACAATTTTGAATGATAATCAAATTTCTCAAATAGACTATATCGCCGCCGCTTGGTGATGAAAAATAAATAAAATGTAACAATCAAACCTGTATTTTTCTGTTTCTGCATTAATTTAATGTTAAAAAAATTGAGCGCAAACTGACTTTAAAACCTGTATTTTGTAAAAATGCAATAGAATTTTGGTTTTTTGCCAAAAAGTATTACCTTTGCAGTCCTGAATCCAAACAGGGTTTAGCAAAATTATATCGCGGAGTAGAGCAGTGGCAGCTCGTCAGGCTCATAACCTGAAGGTCGTTGGTTCGAATCCTTCCTCCGCTACTAAAAAAACATAGCGCATAAAACGCTGTGTTTTTTTTATTCCTGTTCTGTAACGTTTGGATAGCGCCCAAAAGATAGACCTTTTGTAAAATGAGCAGCAATTAGTTGTCCCTTACCAATCATATCAGCCCACATCAGGGAAAGAAATTTTCTGTCTTTTGTTTATGACATTAATGTCTCATACATTTATTTATATAAATCAGCCCGTCGTACAGGCATTGTCGCCAGTACGTCCAACTGTGAGCGCCATCCCGTACTCTGTATTCGTGGTCTATTTTCAAATCGCGCATTACTGTATGCAATGTAGAATTTCCGCTGTACAGAAAGTCATCGTCTCCGCAGTCAATATAAAATTTCACGGATTTTTTATTGTTGTCGGGCAAATTTTTTACAATATTTATAATACTGTTTTTATACCAGTGTTCGCTAAGTTTTTCGTCTGTTCCTCCAAACAAGTCTTGAAATCCGTAAGATTCTTCTTTTATCCGTAATTTTACTTCGTCATCGGTAAAAACGGCAGCGCTCATAGGCACGCAAACTGAAAACATATCGGGATATTTGAGCGCATACAGCAACGCTCCGTAGCCTCCCATCGACAGTCCGCCTATTGCCCGTCCCAATTTGTTGCCGCGTGCGCGATATGTTTTTTCTATGTAAGGAATAAATTCGGTGATATACATATCTTCGTAGCGATGGGTATTTGCATAATTATTTATATACCATGTTTTTTTAGCATCTGCCACTACTATTATCAGTGGCGTAATTTTGCCTTCGTTTATCAGTTCATCGGCAATGCGGTTCATTTCGCCGTAATGCAGCCAGCCTGTATGGTCGTCGCTATAGCCGTGAAGCAGAAACAGAATGGGATATTGCCGCGATGAAACATCATAATCGGGCGGAAGATAAAGCGTATAATTAACATCCTTGCCGAGAATTGAACTTTTGAAAATTTTATCATCAAACACTTTTCCGTGCTGCTGCGCAAATGCAGCTATGTTTAATGCAAAAAATGCGACTGTAAACAAGATTTTTTTCATATTGATAAATATTATTTTGTAAAAGTATAAAATTTTTTGCAATAACTTTATTTATCGAAAATGATTTTTATTAAAGATATATTATCTCTGTGTCAACACTGTTGAAAATAGTGAAATACTTTAAGATTAACGCTTTTTTATTGCAGTATTGCTTTAACGAAATCCAGCTGTACTTTTGAATTGTACACGTGTACTTTTGAAAAATCCATCTGTACTTTTGAATTGTACACGTGTACTTTTGAAAAATCCATCTGTACTTTTAGATTGTACACATGTACTTTTAAAAAATCCATCTGTACTTTTAGATTGTACACATGTACTTTTAAAAAATC
Organism: Prevotellaceae bacterium; assembly: GCA_031276235.1. Lineage (GTDB taxonomy): Bacteria > Bacteroidota > Bacteroidia > Bacteroidales > UBA932 > JAIRKV01. The sequence continues at coordinate 14,010 of JAISNL010000108.1, forward strand.
CATCTGTACTTTTAGATTGTATACAATACAGCAGCAGTTGTAACGCAAGTTTGTAATTAACGACAAACGGTAAAGCGTTCTTTGTAATGTAAAAACCGCCTCGCTAAATCTTGCGAGGCGGTTTGCATTTTGGAACTTACTGCGTTCTATTTTAGCGAAGATGCTATAGCGAACGTAATGTACATTATTACTCTTTCACATACAGAGTCAGAAGTTTGTCTTTGGTATTGACATCAATGGTTTCTGGATTAATTTGCGACAGTTTCTTTTCCAGTTCTATATTATAAGCTTTCCTGTCGTATTTCATAAGAGAACCCGTTGCCGCATCTATTGCCCAACCGAGGATATCTGCAAGATTCAGTACACTTACCACATTAAATTCTTGATCCAGTGTAATAATTCTGGCTGTATATCCATCCAATTTGAATTCGACCTGTTTATCAGAAAGGCTTCTTTTTACCTTTGTGCTGCAAGGCGTTTTACAAACTTCTATTCCATCAATCAAAACCGTAGCTCCTTGAGGTTTTGAGTCGAAATGAATTAAATCTTTAGTGCCTGTAAAAAGAGTTGCACAACTATTGAAAATCAATATTGCACATAAAAAAATACATGATTTTAATAAAAAATTTTTCATATTATAAATTAGTTTAACGTCCGCATCCTTATTGCAGACAAAAATTAATAAATTATTTATTTCCTACTCTTTTCGATTTTCGATTACTCGCCCGTTCTTTTGTTTAAGGTGGTTTTGCAGGATGTGTTTCCATCGATTGTCCAAGTCAAATTTAATTTTAAATACGCACATAAAAAAAGCGCGGACAGACTCTTAATTATCCGTTTTTCGAGGTTCTCGACTACCCAACCAACCAAATAATGAGTAAATGCCCACGCCGGAAACGACGTGAGCGACTAGCATTACTCTTGGTTGATTTTGAAATTGTCGAGATTTCGAAAAACCAGAATACAAGCTAAACGCTTTTTCCAATAATTTATAATGTGCGTATAGTTACCCGTTTTATTCCATAGGCATACAATATTTACATTATACGTGCAAAGTTATAACATTATTTTACAATAATGCACATTTCAGAATAGATTTTCGGTGTTTTTTTAAAATTACCAACATACATGCAATATTGTTTCAAAAGTTCACTGTCTTTTGACGTCAATAAATTTCTGTATTTTGAGCAGTATATTTGTGATTTATGGTTTTACTACTAACAAATTTCTTAATTCGGCGCTTGAAATATTATATTTCATCTGTCCGTTTTCGGAGTATGAAATCGCGCCTGTTTCTTCCGAAATAACAATGATTACCGCATCTGTTTCTTCGCTCATTCCTATGGCGGCTCTGTGCCTCATTCCGTAATGCGCAGGCAGGTCGATATTGTTTGTTGTAGGCAATACGCAACGCGCGGCAATAATGCGTCCGTTGCGTATAATTATCGCGCCGTCGTGCAGGGGATTGTTTTTGAAAAATATGCTTTCTATAAGTCGCGCATTTACGCAGGCATCGATAATATCGCCTGTTTTTGCATAATTGTCGAGCGGCGATTTTTGTGCAAATACTATCAGTGCGCCTATTTTTAAGTTAGCCATTTTGCGCGATGCATTTATAACTTCGTCTATCACATGTAACGATTCTGTATTTTTGCGCGAATGAATAAATAAACGGATCAGCGGAAATTTATTTTGCGACCGGAAGCCGAGCAGCAATAAAAATCTGCGTATTTCGGGCTGAAACACTACAATTAAAGCTATTACGCCAACTCCTATTATCTGCCCGATGATAAGCGACAATAATTCCATTTTTAGCGTGCGACAAATCAGCCAAAGAAAATATACAAGAATTATTCCCACAAAAATATTCATTGCAGCAGTGCCGCGTATCAGTTTGTACACATAATATGCAAGAAATGCCGTTATAAGAATATCTATAATATCAATAATGCTTAGCGATATAAATTCCATTAATTATTTTTATTTTTCAGTTTTTCAATAATTTCAACTGTTTCAACAGCCGCCCGCACATCATGCACCCGCAAAATATCAGCTCCGTTCATAAGTGCAACGGCATTTGCCGCCGTTGTTGCATTCAGCGCGTTTTCGGGCGTTGTATTCAACAATTTATACAGCATCGATTTGCGCGACAGACCGACAAGCAAAGGTAATCCAAATTTTTTGAAGTTTTTCAAATCTGCAAGCAAATTATAATTCTGTTCTACTGTTTTTGCAAAGCCGAAGCCGGGGTCAATAATAATATCTTTTACGCCGGCATTGCGCAAACGGTTGATTTTTTCAACAAAATATTCGGTAATTTCTCCAATTAAATCATCGTAAACAGGATTTATCTGCATGGTTCTTGGATTTCCTTTCATGTGCATGGCGATGTACGGAAGGTTAAGTTTTGCTGCAACATTAAACATTTTATCATCCAACTCGCCTGCCGAAATATCGTTCACAATAAAATGTCCGAACCTGTCGAATATCTTTTCCACAACATTAGCACGAAAAGTGTCAATAGAAACAGGAATGTCGGGCGCTGTTTTTTTCAATATCTTCAAGCCTTGCTGCAATCTTACAATTTCTTCATCAGCAGAAATATCTTCGGCTCCGGGACGCGAAGAATATGCTCCCACGTCAATAATATCAACGCCTTCGGCAATCATATTTTCAATTTTTTCGGAAATTTGAATATCAGTTACGGCTCTCGATTGTGAATAAAACGAATCGGGCGTGAAATTGATAATTCCCATTACCAAAGGGCGCTGCATTGATAATTTACTGTTGCCGCAAGCAATTTCGGCTGTTTTTTTGTTTTCGATTTGCATAAAATATGATAAAATTAACAAGTGTTTTATATTTCTCAATAAATTTTTACCTTTGCGGCTAAAATTATACAAAGATAATTAAAATGTTTATAGCGCTCGAAGGTCTTGATGGTGCAGGCAAATCAACTCAGATAAAACTGCTGAAAAATTATTTCGAAAACAACAGCAAACGAAATAAATATCTGCATTTTCCACGATTCGATACACCTTTTTTCGGTGAACTGATTGCTAAGTTTTTGCGAGGCGATTTCGGAAAAATAAACGATGTAAATCCGTACATTGTTGCTTTGCTTTTTGCTCAGGACAGGCACGAGGCATCAGATACAATACGTAAATGGCTCGACTTGAATTATAATGTTATTGTTGATAGATACGTATATTCAAATATTGCTTATCAATGTGCAAAAATTGACAGTAAAGATGAACGTAACGCATTGCGAAACTGGATTTTTGAATTAGAATACAGCTATTTTAAAATTCCTAAACCGGATGTCAGCATTTTCTTGGATGTTCCGTTTGCATTTACCGCAAACAGGTTAAACAAAGCGCGTAGCGGCGCCGACAGAAATTATTTGAACGGCAAACAGGATATTCATGAAAAAAATCTTGACCTGCAACGCCGCGTTCGCGAAATTTATACAGAACAGCAAAATACCGATGCAAGTTTTAAAATTATAAACTGCACGCTGCACGATGGAAACATGCTTGCTCCGCATCTGATTTTTGAACAGATAATAAAAAATTTACCTGACATATAGCAATAACAAATTAAACGAACTGTAACATTTTGCAATATTATTCGTCTTAACAATATAATAAATATAAAAATGAAAAACATAATGACAATTACCAGCCATGCAAGCCGACTTTTAATCGGGCTTCTTTTTGTATTTTCGGGATATGTAAAAGCAATAGATCCGCTTGGATTTACCTATAAACTTAATGAATACTTTGAAAGTTTGCATATTGAATTTTTATCGCCGCTGGCGTTGACTTTTTCGATTCTGGTTATAGCCGCCGAACTTGTAATGGGTTTGTGTTTGCTGGCTCGCATACGTATGAAACTTGTTGCATGGGGAGCGCTTTTGTTCATGTCGTTTTTCACTGTGCTTACTTTTTATATTGCCGTAAAAGGCGATGTAGTAAAAGATTGCGGATGTTTCGGAGATGCGCTTGTACTGTCCAACACTGCTACGTTTTTGAAAAATCTTGCAGCAATGCCGTTTGTAATCTTCATATTTTTGTGGAGAAAAAATTATACCCAAGTTGCAAAATGCGTTACGGAATGGATCATTGCAACTGTATTTTTTGCGGCTGCCGCAGGAATTGAATTATATTGCCTGAGGAATCTTCCGATTATTGATTTTATGCCCTACAAAGTAGGAACAAATATTCCAGAATCAATGGAATATCCGGAAAATGCTCACCCAGATGAATATAAGACAACTTATTATTATTCGAAAAACGGAGAAACACAAGAATTTGATGAAACAAATTATCCTTGGAACGATTCTGCATGGACTTATGTTGATTCGAAATCGGAACTTGTGAAAAAAGGCTACGAACCTCCTATTCACGATTTTGAAATACGCACCGCAGATGGCGAAGACATTACGGCAGATATTGTTTACAGCGACAAGTTTACATTTATTTTTATTTTGCTCAAAACAGAACAGGCTGATATGTCAAGTATGAACAAAATAAACGCAATTGCCGATTATTGCAACAACTCCGATGATTTTGACTTTTACGCATACACCGCTTCGGCGCTGGATGATATTGAAAAATTTATAAAAAAAACAAATGCCGCATATCAATTTTGTTTGGGAGATGAGACCACAATTAAAACAATGCTTCGCTCAAATCAAGGGTTGATGCTTGTAAAAGATGGCAATATCATGGCAAAATGGTCATATCGCAATATTCCAGCAATAGATGAAATAAACAAACTTGCGACAACAGATTATCAAACCATAATTGCCGGCGTAAAAGCAAAAGAACGCAATACAACAATCATACTTGCCGCAATAACTCTGATTTTTTTATGCTTTATTAATACAAAAAAACATAAAATTCACAATAAAAATATATTACATTGATTAATGATTTCTAAAATTACGTATGTTATGAAAAATTATTTTATAATATTAATATCGCTGTTTTTATCTGTAAATTTGATTTCGGCACAAACCGATGCCCGCAAAATATTAGATGCGATGACAGCCAAAATAAACAGTTACAATTCGGTGAGTATTGATTTTAGCATTGTACACGAAGACAATCAAAATCAAATTACAAATACCGAAAACGGAAGAATAATAGCCAAGGGAAAAGATTTTTGTAAATTCAAAATCACCATGCCCAATTCGGATGTTTATTGCGATGGCACAACAAAATGGTTTTACATGAAAGACGTTGATGAAATAAATATAACATTAGCCGATTTCGACAGCGAAGAAATGAATGACAATCCTGTTAAATTTTTCACTAACGACAGGAAAAACATGAAATACAGTTATAAAAAAACTTTTACGGAAAATCAAAAGCAACTGGACGAAATTGATTTTTATCCCAAAGACAGGAATGCCGCATATTCAATAATACGTTTACATATAGAAAAAGCAACAAATCATCCTTTATGTGTAAAATATTTCGGCAAAGACGGCAATATCTATACCGTCAAAGTAGATAAGATTACTCCAAATCTGGTAATAGATGATAAAATATTCAATTTTGACACGTCGCAGTATCCCAATGCCGAAATTGTAGATTTAAGATAAAAACATATAGAAAATTTAAGAACTCTTCATAAAAATCTTAATTGATGTTTTTATTAGTTTCCGATTAATAGTAAAAAAATTAAACTATAGTATAGGGATACGCTTTCAATGCCTGTTCAAGACACATTATCGCATTTTTCAAATCGTCTATTTTCAAAACGTAAGCAATGCGGACTTCATTTTTTCCCATTTCGGCGCTTGCATAAAAACCTGTCGCTGGCGCTACCATTACTGTTTGTTTTTCATATTCAAACTCTTCGAGTAGCCAACGTGCAAATTTGTCAGAATCGTCAACAGGTAATTTCACTACGGTGTAAAATGCGCCTTTCGGCTTGGGACAATATACTCCGTTGATTTTATTGAGAGCTTCGACCACATAATTTCGACGCATTATATATTCGTTGTAAACATCGCTAAAATAATTTGCAGGCGTTTCGAGTGCGGCTTCGGCGGCAATCTGCCCATAAGATGGAGGACACAATCGCGACTGTGCAAAACGCAAAGCGGTTTCTATCACGTCTTTATTTTTGGAAATCAGCGCTCCTATACGCACTCCGCACATGCTGTATCGTTTCGAAACGGAATCTATCAGCACAACATTTTGTTCAGTATCTTTGAGCGTCATACAAGAGATGTGTGAATTGCCATCATAGCAAAATTCGCGATAAACTTCGTCGGCAAAAAGATATAAATCATGTTTCAAAACTATTTGTCGCAACGATTCGAGTTCTGCACTCGAATAAAGATAGCCTGTAGGATTGTTGGGATTGCAAATCATTATTGCTTTTGTTCGAGGGCTTATGATTTTTTCAAATTCGTCAATAGCGGGCAGTGCAAAATCGTTGGCAATGGAAGTTTTTATAGGTACAACTTTTATACCTGCTTGAAGAGCAAACGCATTATAATTTGTGTAAAACGGCTCAGGAATAATAATTTCGTCCCCTTCGTTCAGGCACGACATCATTGCAATAGTTATTGCTTCCGAACCGCCTGTTGTGATAATCATATTATTTTCATCTATATCAATGCCTATGTTTTGATAATATTTTGCAAGTCCTTTTCGGTACGATTCATTTCCTGCCGAATGGCTGTATTCTATAACCTTTGCATCATATTTTTTTACAGCTTCCAAGGCTAAAGGAGGCGTGATAATGTCGGGTTGTCCTATGTTCAGATGGTAAACTTTTATGCCGCGTTTTTTTGCGGCTTCTGCATACGGCACCAATTTTCTAATTGGCGAGGCGGGCATTGCTTTGCCCTTTTCTGATATTTTTGGCATAATTTGTTTATAGTTTTAATGAAATAAATTCAATTTGTCGGCAAAAGTACTAAAATTCGCATAATAACAAATACTAATCTTTAAAATTAATCAAAAACGAACAGTTGATAACAGGTCGTTAGTTATTCAGAGATGAAAAATTAATAGAATATAACACCCTCCAATATTGAACAAACGATGATAAAACCTGATTTTCACCTGATTTGAAAACAACCAACAGCAATAGCACAGAGGATACAATTTTTTACCTCGTTAATCGGAAAGAATAAATAACGAACTCGCAATTGTTTATTCTTCCTGCGCTTTTTTTGCGTTGTATTCTTCTCTCGCTTTGGCAAGTTCAATAAGAAATTCTTTTTCGGCGAGGTCAATATCACTTGCTCCATCTTGGTCAATATCTATTTCCAGTATGTCAGCTTCGTCAAGTTCCCTGTAGGCTTTACGCTGAGCCTGCAAATCCATTTCCATACACACGTAAACCTGTACTGAGCCATCTTCGAGGTCGTATGTATTTTGACATACGGGGCGCGTATTGGTAAGAATTTGCGCTACGCGCTGCACTATTTCGGCGCTGTCGTTTTCGAGTACTGCTGAAACGGTACGGGGGCTATTGTTATTGCCTGTAACACTGCCGCTAAAATCATTGCGATTTACTCTAAATTCTGAACCTGCTCCGGCTGTCATTTGGTACTGTTCTATGTGTTGGCGTAAAAGCCCTGTGATTTCGGCAGCCAGTTGTGCGGCAAGTTCGTTGCGGGCTTGCAGTTTTGCTATATTAAAGGCTATTGCCTCGCTTGCCGAAACGCCGTTGCCCGAAGCGCGCGGATTGGTTTCTGCCTGTAAGGCAAACTGTTCACATTCTTCTTTTTCGCGTTTTGTACCGCGAGCGTTTGTTTGTGCAACGCATATATCGGCTGCAAGTAAAGCGACAGTTATTGCCGCAAAAATTAATTTTCTTTTCATATTTTTTAATTATGATTTTATTTATTATTTTTTTATTGTACGAACCAAAACTGTTCCCGCTTTGCTGTTCTCTTCATAACACTCATATTTATCAAAATATAGAGCAGTATGTCCTGTTTGCAAGTCTTTTTTCTCTTTATTATAATACATACATTCTTCAACACTCCAAAATATTCTGTATTGTGGTATTACCATTTCTCTATATATAGTCTTTAGTTGGGCTAATTCAGTCGTTGTTGGTAATCTCCAATCGCTATAGCCTGCCAATCTTGATTCTTGCGCCATTTTATTAGCAGATTCCCAAACTACCTCGCCCGATACATTTATTTGAACGGCAAGATTACCCAAAATCAAATATCCTGCTTCTTTGGCTTGTTTTTTTGCTAATTCTTTCGCCGCTTTTTCTTTTACGGTTTCGCCAGTTAATGTTTTTGTCAGTTCTGCTATTAATTTCAGCAGTTCGTCCATAGTACTAAGAGGGCTGTTGCCATTGGCAGCGTTAACTACTTCGGCGCTTTCCACATCAATGAGCCGCGCTGAAACGTATTTTGAGTTGAACACCTCTGAAATGTCTGCTATGCACACTAATTGTACGCCAAATTGTTTACCCAAACGAGACAATTCGCTGTCATCTACAGCACCTGTACGTTGATAATTTTGTTCCTTACCCAATTCAGCAAGGAAACTTGCAGTACGTTCAATAGCAATATATTTTCCGCTATTGGCAATGGCAGCCACTAATTGGTCGCCCAACACTTTTTTTATTCCTACATCGCCGTCACCGGCAATGTACACAGCAACTTTTTGCTGTCCAAATATAAAGCCTGCACTCATTATGGCAAGCGATACAATTAATAATCTTTTCATATTTTTTATTTAATTTATTAGATTTACTTCTTTCTTTTTACCCCAATCGAATAAATAATAATTTTTTGTTGACAAATCAACAGGCATACTGAATATTTCAAAAGTACATGCATATAAAGAAAGAGTATGTCGTCCTTCGAACTTGTTTTTTGGTAAGGTTACCAACAAACCTGTCGATGCCATTCCAATACCGATTAAATTTCCATCTAAAAACAATAATAAAGCATCATCTACTTTAAGTGGTATGTATACCGCCCATTGAGTTCTTAAAGATGTTCTTTTTCTTAAGAAGAAAGCTATTCGAGAGTCACTCACTTCCGCCGGCTCTATAGCAAATTTACTGTTAGATAGTATCATGTTTTCTAACTCAACTTTCTCATAAGTTTCCAAAGAATTAAATCTTTGTTCATCATAATCATATTTTTCAGGTTTTCTACATGCTTTAGTTATAAGATTTGCAGCAACTTTTATGATACTATCATTCCGACTATTATTATAGTCTGATATTGATATGGAATTTTCAGATGACGTTTTAATTGTGCTTTTTACAGTTTCCGTCACTTTTTCACCCTGTAACTGCCGCGCCAAGGTTTCCGCCGCCTTTTTGAGATCGGCGCTACCCAAACTTGCGCTGCTATAGTCGCCGCTACCAACTAATTTATTACTCTTTACATCGGTAAGCTGCGCGGCAAACATGTGTTCGTCCAGTTTGATGGATGTTACCATACAGAGCATAGACACGTTGTTTTGACGTCCCCATTCAATAAGTTCGCCTTCGTTCACATTTCCGCTCTGTTCGTATTCGCGCAATTCTTTGAGTTTTTTCTGTACGGCTTCGGTACGTGTTATTACTTCGTAACGTTCGCCGCCGCCCAGTTCATTACCAATAAGAATGGCAAGAAAATCGCCAACCTGATTATCCATACCTACGACAAAGACTACTAACGAAGGTTTTTTGTTTGTCTGCGCATCCTGTGCGCTGATTTGCGTCTGCGTAGCAATCATTGCAAACGCCAACGCAATAAAAAAGATTAAAATGTTTTGTATATTCTTCATGTTATTAAATATTTAATACCTGTTTTTAGTTTCTATTTTCATTTGAGCGGCAAGAGCGGAAGCGGCTTTTTTAAGGTCGTCGCCCCCTGTTGTAGGAATGGCATATTCGGCGCTGCCTATCAATCTGTTACTTTTTACGTCTGTGAGTTGCGCCGAAAACAGACATTCGTCCAAATAAATCGCCTGCACCAAACACAGTATGGCGACATTGTTTTGATGTCCCCATTCTATCAACTCACTGTCGTTGATATGTCCGTCGTCTTCGTATTTACGCAGTTCGTCGAGCTTTTGCTTGATGGCTTCGGTGCGCGGAATGATTTCGCAGTTGTCTATCCGCGCAAGTTCGTTACCTAACAGCGAAGTAAAATAATCGCTTACCTGACTGTTTTTCAAACCTACAACAAAAACGACTAAGGAGGGTTTCCCTGTTTTTGCTCTGTTCGCAGACTCGCTCTGAGCCTGCGCCATAGTTGCTGATAACAGCAAGACTAAAATCAACATTTTCTTCATTTTCCTTAAAATTTTAATATGTTGTTATTAATCAGTTTTTAATTTTCGGTAAAATTTTATCTAATATTTTATCCTTCAGCGCAGGCAGTTTAAATGCTTTTGTAGCCGCCGCTTCGGGCGATTTGCCCGCTACGTATGTATCGGGGTCGTTGAAAATGGAAAAGTCTGCCGTTTTCTTTTTTGTCAGATGATTGTAGAGAGAGCCTTTCACATTGGCGTAATACGAAATAATGCCGTACTGTCCTTTTCCATCGCTTCGCTGAGTTGTAGATGTGGCGAGCGTCAGCGTATAGTCGGCTTCGGCATCATCGTCCACTATGCTACATTCGTTTTCGCTAAGCGCCTGCTTCACAATGTCGCAAATTATTCCGGGGTCGCTGCTGAATGCATCGTCCTTATATCCTTTATACTCGTATTTGCAATCTACATACACAAAGGCGCTTTGTTCCAAATCAATCAGCGATTGTGCTACCGTGCGTTGCAGTTCGCCGCTGCGCGCGGTTTGCAGCGCACTTTCATCGGCATCTGCATTCACCGCCGCAAGCAAATCCTGATACAGTATCACTCCTGTAAACAGTTTTTCGGCTTCGCTGCATTTGCGTGAAGCGCTCATTTTTTTACCTGCCTTAATTAACTGCTCTGCAATGCTTAGCGCCGTTTCTACCTTGTTCAAATCAAGATCTATCTGTTTCTGGTAGAATGTGGCAAGGTCGGCTCGGCGTACTGCGGCAAAGGCGTATATTGCGCCGCTGGCAGGGTCGTGATACGATTTTACTTCGCTTTTCACGGTAGTAGCAGTTGTGGCTGTTCGCACCGCCTGCACATAATCCGTATGTATCTGCTCCAACCTGCCGCTTCCGCTTTGTACGCTACGGCTTGCGCTTTGCATCTGAGTGTTGCCATCAACTGTAATAATAATGCTTTCGGCAAGTTGATTTTGCGCGTCCCGCTCCAGCGTTTTGAGAGCGACTCCTTCGTTTGCTCCCGCTTTAAGACGGTTGCGCACAAATCCTGTGTACCAATCGGATGACGGATAATTGCGTTCGCGCTGCGCATCCTGAGTCCACGATGGAGGTACAGTTTGCGCGGCGGCATACAAGGGTAATACCAAAAGCAAAGATAGCAGAATCCTCTTCATTTTATTGCTGTTGCTTGAGTTGTTGCTGACGAAAATCTTCCTTTGCCTTGTTCAGTTCGTCCAAAAATTGTTTTTCGGCAAAATCAACGGCTATTTTTTTGTCATCGCTGAGTTGTTTGTACATCGTCTTTTTCTGCTGTTCACCCATTTCAATACAAACATATACATTGTATTTGCCGTCTTCTTTTACATAAGTATTTTTGCAAATAGGGCGAGTATTGACGAGAAACTGTTCAAAATACGCCTGTTGCACTTGACCTGCTTTTGCAATCGAAGCAAAATCCTTGTCGGCTTCGTGCTGCTGGTTGAAATTGCGTATAAGCCCGTTAACCATAACTTCGAGTTGCTGAGCCAGTTTTGAGCGAGCATCCAAAAGGGCGAGGTTGGTAGCAAATGCTTCCTTGTCGCTTATTCCGTTGCCCGAGTCGCGAAGATTGTCGGTGGCTTCGAGAGCCATATCTTCACATTCTTCCTTTTGTAATTTCAGTCCGCGGTTGGCAGCCTGCGACTGTTCTACCGTAACAGGCTGTTTTTGTTCGGGCGCATATCCGCCTGATACTGTTTTGCTGCTACTGCCGCAGCCTGTCATTACAAGTCCTGTTAATACTGCCATTGCAGTAATTTTAAAAATTTTCTTTTCCATATTACTTTTTTTAATTTGTTTTTTAATAAAATTTATTGTGTTTACTTATTTATTTTTCATTCCTCATGCCTCTGGATTGGCTGCGCTTCGCTTCGGTTGCTTCACCCTTCGGGTTCGCAATGACGAACCAAGATGCAGCGCGCCATTGCGAGGAGCGGAGCGACGAAGATCAGGGCGCAGCCCTGAAAGCATCAGCGCAGGGCGTTGTCCTGCGAACAGGCGATTCCCCAACCATAACCCAAGCCCCATCGGGGCGCAAGCCGTATTTGTTGTATTATTATTTATTATTTTCATCGTTTATTACTATCGGGCGAAACATTTTTCTCCCCTACGGTGTTTTTATTATTATTTCTGGATTGCTTCGTCGCTCCGTTCCTCGCAATTACGCACTGCGTTATTGGAACGTCATTGCGAGCGTCAGCGAAGCAATCCAGAATCATTATTATTCTTTCCATTCTATTATTAATTATCATTTTCAACTCCTCTGGATTGCTTCGTCGCTCCGCTCCTCGCAATGACGCACTGCGTTATTGGAACGTCAGCGAAGCAATCCAAATTTATTATTATTATGTTTTTCATTTTATTATTCATTATTAATTATCATTTTCAACTCCTCTGGATTGCTTCGTCGCTACACTCCTCGCAATGATGCACTGCGTTATTGGAACGTCATTGCGAGCGTCAGCGAAGCAATCCAGAATCATTATTATTCTTTTCATTCTATTATTAATTATCATTCTCAACTCCTCTGGATTGCTTCGTCGCTCCGCTCCTCGCAATGACGCACTGCGTTATTGGAACGTCATTGCGAGCGTCAGCAAAGCAATCCAGAATCATTATTATTCTTTTCATTCTATTATTAATTATCATTTTCAACTCCTCTGGATTGCTTCGTCGCT
>JAISNL010000141.1 GCA_031276235.1 Prevotellaceae bacterium
TTTTTTAAATACCTCAAACCGCCAACAAATCAAACATCCCGTACAAATGCAACTTGTGCGGGATGTTTTATATATCCTTATTTACTCATTTACTATTCGCAATTACATTCAAAGTTGTAGTTTACTTCGTATGCGCCTAATTCTATTTGAGATTCTTGTATGCTGGGATTGCTTCAGGCTAAAGCCCTTGCAATGACGTTTTGCGTGGTTGTTTGTGGCATTATACAATGTATGGCGCTATCGGATTTTTTATTAGCGATGTACTAGCATCAAAACTAAAAATACAAAAAGAGAATTGATAATAATCTAATGTTTACAAGGGATTGGGGCGTGTTCGTGCATGGTGGGCAATTTAAAACCAAATGTACAAAAAGTTTAATTTCTTTAATTTTACTTTAATTTTTGAGCGGCAAAAACGCTGCTTGTTATATGATACCATAAACGCCGCAAAACCCTGAGACAACACTTATTTTACGCAAATACACACACATTTTTAATGCCAACAAAAACGCATAAAATAACCCTAAAAATGCCATTTAATAAACCGACACAAAAAACATGAAATAGTGCGACAATAGGGCAAAAGTAAGACCACATTTAGCACAAAAACGACGTGTTAAAAGGGGAATAATATCATTTTTTGTGTTAAAAAGGCATTAAAATGAGGTTTTTACCACCCCCCATTATGACATGACCAAAATAAACATACAGGCAATCACACATGTGTGCAAATTACACATAAACAAGTGAAGCATGGGCTGACCATCGCCTGTATCATAAACCAACATTAATGCCGTTTGCAAACGTAAATTCAAGCGTATTCACAATGAATATTGACTACAAAATCAACAATACTCCAAATGCTTACATCAAGCGCGGCTATTATCCTGCAACAGAACAAACTCTGAATGCCGAAAATTATAACGCCGCAGTTGAACGCATGGGTTCAAACAGCATACAAAACAATGTGTGGTGGGATGCAGATTAAATAAAAAACAATAACTTTGCAAAAAAATCGAATTGCTCGGCTGTTTATACCGGGCAATTCTTTCAAAAAAATATATTATGAAACTATTTCTAAAAATTTTTAGCGTATTATTAGCATCTTCAATGATTTTAATATCATGTGAAAAACGGAAAACAGACGCAGCAACAAAAGTATGGGCTTGGTTTTCAGGTTCGTTAGCATCAACGCAAAGCGATTCCGCATCCGACGACCAGCTGGAACATTATTTTGCAAAAGCAAAAGAAACAGGCATTGATGCTATAATTCTTGAAGTACATGGCGGATATCCAAAAGTTGATTCTGCCGATACTGCAGATTTTGTTGATTATGAAGCAATAAATATTATCAATAAAACGATGCCTTATGCAAAAAAATACGGCATGGAACTTCACGCCTGGCTTTGGACGACAAACCGCTGCGAAAAAAATTTGCGGGCGGCGCATCCCGACTGGTATCAGGTGAATGCTGAAGGAAATTCATGTTTGGATATAAAACTTTATAATCGCGAACATTATCGATGGCTGTGTCCTTCTCGCCCCGAAGTGTTGGAATATCTGAAAAACAGAGTTGCAGAACTGGCAAAAATAGATGGTATTGCCGGCGTACATCTTGATTTTATCCGTTATCCAGATGCGATATTACCTTACGGATTGCATGAATCTCGAGGCGTTGTGCAGGATAAAGTATATCCTTTGTGGGATCACTGTTATTGCGAGGTTTGCCGCTCAAATTTCAAAACGCAAACAGGAACAGACCCGATGACGCTGGACAATCCTGCCGAAAATGCCGCATGGATGAAATATCGCTGGGATGCAATTACAAAATTAACAAACGCTCTTGCACAGGAAATTCACAGCTATGGTAAACTTGCAACTGCGGCAGTATTTGCCTCTCCGTCCGAATCGAGAAAACTTGTGCGTCAAGACTGGACAAAATTTACAGAACTTGATATTATTTTTCCTATGATATATCACAGGTTCTATAATGCCGAAGACGAATGGATTGAAACAGCGACTCGCGAAGGAGTGAACGAAATGCGAGAAAATAAATGTAAAGGATATTTATGTTCAGGATTGTTTGTTGGTCATGTTCCTGTTGATAAAATTGATGAAATGATTGCCTATGCAAACAACGGCGGGTCGAAAGGCATCTGCTTTTTTTCGCTCGAAGGAATAAACAAAACACCAAATTATTGGGAAAAACTGAAAGAATCAATATCTAAATATAAAACCGTTCATCGGAAATAGTTTTTCTTCTTCTATTCTTTTGTATCAAGGCAAATTAACAGAAAAAGAATATTGTTGCCGCAAGTGTTATTCGTAAGGAATGACTGTTTAATCCGTTTATCGTATAGAATTTTATCAAAAATTGGAATTAGCAAAAAAATATTTAATTTTGCTCGAAAATATTGTGGAAAAAACATGACAGTTTGAGCTTGTTGAAAAGTATATTATTCTATATTCTATATTAAATGCACAAAGAAAATCAAAATATTACGGAAGATACGCGATACGAAATGAGAGGAGTATCGTCATCAAAAACAGATGTTCATAATGCCATAAAGAATCTTGACAAAGGCATATTCAAAAAAACATTTTGCAAAATCGTTCCCGACATACTTTGCGGCGATGATAATTACTGCATTGCAATGCACGCAGACGGAGCAGGCACAAAATCGGCGCTGGCTTATGCGTATTGGAAAGAAACAGGCGATATGAGCGTGTGGAAAGGCATAGCACAGGATTCAATTGTAATGAATATTGACGATTTGCTTTGTGCGGGAATTACCGACAATATCCTTTTATCATCAACAATAGGACGAAATAAAAAATTAATATCGGGAGAAATTATAGCCGAAATAATAAACGGAACGGCGGAATTTATAAATCAGATGAAAAATTTCGGCATACATATTACGCTCACAGGCGGAGAAACAGCAGATGTTGGCGATATTGTTCGTACTCTGATTGTTGACAGTACAGTAATTGCACGTATTGAAAAGAATAAAATAATT
This sequence comes from Prevotellaceae bacterium, assembly GCA_031276235.1. Classification (GTDB taxonomy): domain Bacteria; phylum Bacteroidota; class Bacteroidia; order Bacteroidales; family UBA932; genus JAIRKV01. Next base: position 3,021 of record JAISNL010000141.1, read on the forward strand.
GATAATGCAAATATCACAGATGGAGATGTAATTATAGGATTGGCATCATACGGGAAAGCAGTTTACGAAAATGAATACAACGGAGGTATGGGCAGTAACGGACTTACTTCGGCGCGGCACGATGTATTTAGCAAAACGCTTGCCGAAAAATATCCCGAAACTTACGATAACGCAATGCCCGAATCTCTTGTATATTCAGGCAAATACAAACTAACGGATATTGACCCCGATACAGGTTTGACAATAGGAAAACTTGTTTTGTCGCCAACCCGAACCTATGCTCCTGTAATTGCCGAAATTCTTAAAACAATGCGAGCCGATATTCACGGAATGATACACTGTTCGGGCGGAGGACAAACAAAAATTATGAATTTTGTTGAAAACTGCCATGTAATAAAAGATAACATGTTTCCCGTGCCGCCGCTTTTTGAAATTATACAAAGCGCATCGCAAACCGAATGGAAAGAAATGTATCAAATCTATAATATGGGACACCGCCTTGAAATATGTGTGAATTATCACAAAGCGGAAGCGATAATCAAAACTGCTGAAAAATTCAACGTAAACGCACAAATCATAGGAAAAATATATAAATCGACCGAAAAAAGATTGAACATTATTACCGAAAAAGGGGAATTTATCTATAAATGAGTTGCTAATATTAAATATTATGTATAAAAATTTTAATTCATACATCGAAGACTGTATAAAAAAGAATTGGGAAATGCCTGCATTGTCCGATTATCGCGGAGAAGCAAGCTGTTATAAAAATATTGCCGCTTATATAGCAAAATTGCATATAGTTTTCGAACAGTGCGGCATAAAAAAAGGCGATAAAATATCTCTGGCAGGACGCAATTCATCAAACTGGGCAATATCGTTTCTTGCAACAATTACCTACGGAGCGGTTGCCGTACCCATTCTTCATGAATTTAAACCGGATAATATGCACAACATTATAAATCATTCCGAGTCCAAGATGCTGTTTGTTGGCGATGTGGTGTGGGAAGGATTAAACGTTGACAACATGCAAAACCTGAATGCAATAATTCAGATAAATGATTTTAAATTTTTATATGCAAAAAACACATCAGCAAACGAATTGAACAGCATTATTGACAATATCTTTGCCAAACGATACAAACACGGCGTAAGCCCCGAAGATGTAAAATATCATAACGACAATGGCGAAGAACTTGCAATGATAAACTATACATCAGGCACAACAGGATTTTCGAAAGGCGTGATGCTTCCGTACAGGTCGCTTAAAGCCAATCTTGAATTTGCATGTGCGGCTTTACCTCAATTGCAGGGCGGAGGAGTAGTTTCAATGTTGCCGATGGCTCACATGTACGGATTGATATTCGAAATAGTTTTTACGCTTGTGTCGGGCTGCCATATACAGTTTTTGACACGAATGCCTACGCCAAAAATAATTCTCGAAGCATATTCTTCGGTAAAACCACGGCTTATAGTCTCAGTTCCCCTTATAGTAGAAAAAATATTCAAGCGGAAAATAAAACCGCTACTCGAAAAACCATCTATACGCCTGCTAATGAAATTGCCGATAATCAAACAAAACATAAAAAAGAAAATACTCAAATCGTTAAATCATTCGTTTGGAGATAATGTGATTGTAGTTGTAGTTGGCGGCGCTGCATTCAATAGCGAAGCAGAAGCCTTTTTTAAAAAAATAGGATTTCAATACACCGTAGGCTACGGCATGACCGAGTGCGGACCTCTAATATCATACGACGACTGGACAACTCATCATATTTATTCGTGCGGAAAACCAATGCCATGCGTGCAACTGAAAATAGACAGTCCGAATCCAGAAACAGGAATAGGAGAAATAGTAGTTAAGGGCGAAAATGTATTTTTAGGATATTATAAAAATCCAGAAGCCACAGAAAATGTTTTCGATGCCGACGGATGGTTTCATACCGGCGATTTGGGCGTGCTTGACAAAGACGGATACCTTTACATAAAAGGGCGCAGCAAAAATATGATACTCGGACCTTCAGGACAAAATATATATCCCGAAGAGATAGAAGACAAACTTAATAATCTTCCCTACATAAACGAATCTATTGTAATTGACAGCGAAGGCAAACTGACTGCGCTTATTTATCCCGACTATGAACTTGCATACTCGGAAAATTTAACCGACAGCGAACTTGAGAAAATATTGGAAGACGAAAAAAATGAATTGAACAAGCAACTGCCGAATTACAGCCAAATATCGCGCATAAAACTTTATCCCGAAGAGTTTGAAAAAACACCCAAAAAAAGCATTAAAAGATTTTTGTACGAAAAATAAAAAAATGATTACTCGTATATTCACCTGTAATACTTATCTTTGCTACAATAAACAAAACAAATAGGAATTATGACATTGACAGACGTTTTATCAAAATCTCCTGTTCCAGTCCACGTTTATACGTATGGAGCAACAAAATCAGCTTTTGCAGCGGTTTTTCCGTAACGGTTTTCATATCAAAATTTATTTTTTGATTATCGTACAGACTTTTATTACCATATTCCGCAATCAAATCTTCAATATTTTCAGGTACAAAAAAAGGATGCCAAAACAAATACGCAATTCTGGGTAGATAAAATCACTTCAAACAGTGAAAGAGATAAAGCCAGTTTGCAAAAACTTACCGCTTTGGGGTGGAATGTTATAACCGTTTGGGAATGTGAAATTCGCCACCAATATAAACACGACCTTACGCCGTTGATAGATAGAGTTGAGGCGGAAATACGCGGAAATGTTTCTCATAAAATTTATTTTGCTGATAACGGTTTTCTTTGTTTTGTTTCTGTTTTCAAAAACAACTTCGGATTTGAAGTCATTGATTCTCTTTTTCAGCATATCAACCATTTCCGAAAAAGTTGTTTTGCCAAACAAACCTTCGGTGTCGTCTTTCATTGTTGTTGTAAAGACAGGCACTTTGATAATGTAAGATTTTTCCTTTTCTTTCTTTGCCATATTAATTGTCTATTTTACAATACTGTTCACATAATCAACATCTTGTTTTTTCTCGTCCCATTTTATAATTTGTATTGTTCGCTGAGGGCGGAATTCTAAAATATCAGAACGGTTGTAACTTCTCAAAAGTTTATTAAGCGTTGTACCCATTCCCTGCGGACTTAACAAAATGGAATAAATCGGCAATGCAATACAAGAATAGCCAATAAGTTGCGAGAAGTGAATGAGCGACAATCTTGTGTTTTTACATTCAACAAAAACTAATTCCACTCTGTCTATGTATTCAATAAACCCTGTTATGTCTTGCCTGATTTTGTAAGTGGAAAATTCAGGAAAGAATTTTTGATAATTCAACTGCATAATGAAGTTTGATAAATCGCTGTCGTGCGTATCTAACACAGTAATTTTCCTTGCCTTTTCACCGAATTTCTGCTCTAAATTCTTTTTGAGCCATTCGATAATATCAGGGTACATTTCTATTTCGTTGCAGTACATGATTTTAACTGTTTTGTTTGTAACAACCTAAACATATACAAATTTGTTTATAACTGTCAAAATGCTGTCCATTAATTTCAGGGGGCAGTTTTTCGTGTGTTTCGCACTCGTGGGATTGTTTTGTTTTCAGTCGTGTTATTGTTCCATCGCACAAGTTTTGAGGATTTGGAAAATTGGTTTTGTTGTACTCTGCAAATTCTTCCAATGCTTCGTTTTTGTGCGTAATGTAAAAACCAATGCTTTGAAAATCTTCTGCATATATTTTTAGTTGGTGTTCCTTTGCCCAACTTGTTCCGCTTCCGCCCCTGATATTCGGGTGTCCCCAACCAATGTATTGCATTGGCACATTTAACGATTGCAGGAGTTGGCAAATTTGTGTTGGTAAATGCCAATTCCGGTTTGAAATTTCAATATATACTCGGTTTTTGCCTGTTTGGTCGTTGTTTGACTTGCGCACATAAGCCGTTACATCGCATAAGCCACGCAAAAATTCCCGCTTGTTATCGTCTGTGGTTTCAAAAATTGGCTCGGGAACGGCAAAATCGTGATAGTTAAAGCGAGTCCCATTTATCAGAAACTTTATAAACATCCACGAAATATCGTCCGTATCCCAAGTCAATGTTACCGAAATGCTATTGTCGATTACACTCTTACGAGTGTTAACGCCCAAGTTTTGCAGACGGTAAATAATTGGATCTAAACTTGTTTGAATATGCAACTTTTGGTCAAAAACTTTTGTAATCGTTTTTGTTACCAACGCTTTGTATTGAAAATCAATAACGATTTTTTTCACATCATTTGTGCTTTGAATTTCACCTCTGCCTGTAATCAGTCCTAACAAGTAAGAAATATCAGGTGTTAGAAAGTCAGATATTTTATTCTTATTCATCTTCATTTGAACCTAATACGAACCCATTTGAAAATAATTCCCAAATGATTTCGTTATTGTTAATTCTTTTATCATATTGTTCATAACCATTTCTATTGTTGTTTTTTGCGATAATTGACAAATAGACAGGCATTGTGTTGTCAGAAACAAAGTAAATACGAAGTTCTATTCCCCATTTATCATTAGGGTCTGCATTTGGCGACCAAACATAATATGGGTATGTTGAAAAATTAACTGGGGTAGATTGTCCTGTTAGCGTTTGATATTTTATGTCAAATCGACTTTTATCTTTGTGCCGCATTTCAACTTCTATCCATATCCTACCTGAATTACGGATAGAATTGAAGTAATTTACAATGTCTTGTTTTTCTTGCTGTGTCATAATTATAATTTTCTGAAGATCAATAAATATTCGTGTATTTTGTTTACAATAAATTTGAATGGATAGCCAAGCGGTCGCATATTATTATATTCGGGTTGACGGTCCCAAATAATAATATCTTCCAAACTAAAACCGACTTGTTTTGCAATGTCTGCGGCATCAGAATGTAACGAGAAAAACTTGTCTTTTTTTCGCAAATCCATCACATTAACAATAAAATATGATTTGTATTTCAATACTTTATACACTTCTTCAAATACAAGTTTCAAATTTTCTAAAAACCTTTTGTAATCATCAATATTGCCTAAATCGTCAACCGATTCGGAATAATTGACATTATTTTTATAATCGGCAGTCCGTTTCTGATTAAGAATATCCCAATAAGGCGGTGACGTAATGCACAAATCAACGCTTTCAGCGTTTAATTTCTGGGACAAAAATCTACTGTCGAAAATCAAATACTTGCTTTCTAAATCTTTGACATCTATATTGTATGACTCAAGCGCTCGTTTAAGAAACAATTTTTTGTAACTTTCATTCAAGTCAAATCCGACAACATCTTTGTCTTTTCGTAAGCCGGAAAGTAAAGTAGTTCCCGAACCTGCAAAGCAGTCAAGAATTAGCGACTTTTGCGGGCGACAAAAAGTATCAATCAATTTGTCAACTAATTTTATTGTAAAAATTGCAGGGTGTTTCAGTTTTTTTTCTTCTTCGGTTTTGCCTAACTCGCGCCAAATACTGAAAGAATTTTGCAACCATTCTCTACCTGTAAGATTATTTGTTTTATTTACCATTTTTCTCGGTTTTACTTCAAAAAGATATTCTAGTGTTTTTTGTGGGTCGTTTTGAGTCTGATTAATGCTTCTGTACCTTTTATGGTCTTCATAATGAGTTTGTACAGTTCCTATTCTACCAAGCGTTTGTTCTATTGCCTGTGTTGGAATTATACCTTCATTGCTATAACTCAAAAGCACGCATTTTGAATTTGTAGAATTTAGAATTAAATCTTCCAATGCGATGAGTGCTTTGCTTTTAGAGGCATAATCGGATTTTTGGTGGTCGTATTTCCGCATACCTGTTTCACCATAAATTTCAGGTTCTTTATCAAACCATCCATCCGCGATTAACTCTAACAAAAAGTAATTTGAGGCGTATTGTCGCGAATTATATGGTGGGTCTAAATAAAGAATATCAGGATTTATCATTTTAACCAATTCATTTGCATCTTGTTTAAACGCTTTGTTTTGGTTTTTACTTTCAATAATATCAATTTGTCGCAAAAGTAACGAATTTAATGCTCGTTTGTCCCAAGTTTTTAAGTATGCGGCATAAGTACCCGGAACATTGCTAATCAGATTGATACCTCTTAATAAAGAAGTAATCAGATAATAATATTCCAATTCCGAAACTATATCGGTCTTTTTCCATTCATAAAACAAGGTTCTGCAAGTATCTATTTTTAAGGCATTTTTATCTGTAAAATACATTCTGCCTCCATTAGGACTATAGTTTTTATAGATAAAACCTTCTATATAGTCTTTATTTGTATTCAAATAATCAAAAATTCCTTGATTATCTTTTGCGTTTAGTTCTCTTTTCAGTTTAGTAAAAGATGGTTGTTCGTTTAATTCAATAAAAGTTTTAGAAAGTGCATACGAAAATTCGAGTGTGTCATTCGCTACAACGGTATAACCTAATTGCTTAAAATGACAACCAACAGAGCATGTTCCTGAAAATAAATCCACAAAATTAGAATTTCCATTGATCCCGGTATTTTTTACAACCCGTTCAATGAAAGGTAATAACTTTGTTTTATTTCCATAATATCTCATACAACTAACCTTTTTAATTCGTTTATACTCATTTTTAACCGCTGAATTTGTTCGCTGTACCATTCGTGTTTGCTAAAAACCTTGGATTGTACAACATCAATTACCGATTGGGGAACTTGTTTCCAAAGTTTGCTACCGTCTTCCTTTTCCTGTTTTTCGTGCAGATATGTTTTGTATGCTTGCAACTGATTGCGAGCGTTCAACCAGTGAAAAGCAGCGCGAGTTTTGAGAGTATCGCAAGCATACCTGTCCACTCCAATATGCGCCAAAGGCGTATATCCTGCCCGAATAAACCCTTCGGACAAACCGCCTGCTCCGGCAAACAAATCAATGAAATTAAGACTGAATAACTTATTCATTTTGTAAAAATTTTACGGTACAAAGTTATAAAAATAACTTTG
>JAISNL010000161.1 GCA_031276235.1 Prevotellaceae bacterium
TATATCTAACATTATTTCATTACATTACAAACTTAATTTCAATTAAAACCTTTAATAAAATTATAAATAAAACTTAAATTAATTATCTAACAATTTTAATATCTAAAAAAATGAATACAAATTTAGAAAATTTATTTGGAAAGGCATTTAACGATCTTTCATTACTTACGTATAATCGTCCTTATGACGAAATATGTATAACAAAACGTAAGAGAATTAGAAAATAAGTATGTTCTCTTGTAGAAAAAGCAACATTTCCAACAATGTATGTTGTTGAAGTATGTTATTTATTTGAAGCAAGATAATCATTTCTGATGATTTATGATACTACGCTAACGCAGGTAATGTCATACAATGTATGAGACTATCATTAAATTTATTCCGCATATAGCCTTTTTATTATTAATATATGTAGCGGTTATCAACTAAATATCGTTACGCTGACTTATTTCAAAAATTGCTTCCGATACATTTATGATATAATCGCCGAGTTTTTCTGCTTCGTTTATCAAATCGGTATAAACCGTGCCAGCCGAATACGAATATTTACCGTTTTCTATATTTAATATGTGTTTATCGCGCAGTTGCGAGCGTTTTACATTTATATCTTTTTCACATTCGTAAGCATTGTGTATTTCTGTTATCTGGGCAAATCCTTTGTCCAAATTAGCGTTCATTATGTTAAGCGCTTTTTGCACGATGTCGAACATGTCGTTCAAATCTTTGGTCATTACAGCGTCAAACTCTATTTTATTTTCATTTTTTCGTTTTAATGTTCGAGCAAGGTTGTAAGCGGAATCTGCAATACTTTCTATTTCGTCAATTATTTTGTACATACCCTGTACTCGATGCACATTTAGTTCGCTAAGGTCGCCTTCTGATACTTTTGAAATATAATTTGCTATTTCAACTTCGATTCGGTCGCTTATATCTTCATATTTTTCGATACGTGTAAACTGTTCTGCAAATTTTTCAGGTTCTTTCATTGAAAACATCTCCCGTACTATTGAGAACATTCGTGTGCAGCGTTTTGCATAAAGGCTAATTTCGAGTTTTGCCTGTTGCAGCGACAAGGCTGCCGTTGACATCATGCCTGTGGTAATGTAGCGCAGTCGAAAAACCTCTTCGCCTGTATCTTTCTGTTTTATCAGTTTTGTTACTATTTTTACGATATATCCGGTAAGCCACACCATAATAAAGGTATTGGTAATATTGAACATTGAATGGAAAAGTGAAAGCGAGATTGTAACGTTTGCTGTTGATTCAAACGGATTTCCTGCTCCCAGCGCATTTGAAACGGAAGCAACCAGATTTAAAAACGGATGATACAAAGCCAATACCCAAACGACTCCGAATACATTAAATACGGTATGAGCCAACGCTGCACGCCGCGCCGAAACGTTGGCTACCATTGCGGCTATGTTTGCCGTTATCGTAGTTCCTATATTTTCGCCTAAAACCATTGCTGCTGCAAGTTCAAATCCTATCCAGCCGTTGGCGCACATTATCAGTGTAAGCGCTACAGTTGCGCTCGATGACTGTATTATCATTGTAAGTATTGTTCCTATTGCAACAAAAAACAGCACCGACAACATTCCGCCGTTGGTATAATTTTGCAAAAACGCCAATATGGCAGGGTTTTCGCCAAGATTGGGAACATTAGATTTCATAAACGACAATCCCAAAAACAGCAAGGCAAATCCTATCAGCAATTCTCCTATGGTTTTTCTACGTTTGCTTTTGAGCATCATCATGGGAACGCCGAATGCAATGATTGGCAGAGCTAATGTGGCAACATCGGCTTTGAAACCGAGTAACGAAATTATCCATGCAGTAGCGGTTGTTCCGATATTTGCGCCCATAATCACTCCGATGGATTGGGTTAAGGTCATCAATCCTGCATTTACAAAGCTTACAATCATTACCGTGGTGGCGCTCGATGACTGTATTACGGAAGTAACGCATGTGCCTGTAAGTATTCGTTTAATAGGATTGGAAGTCATTGTAGCCAAAATATTTCGCATTTTTTCGCCTGCTACTTTCTGAAGAGCATCGCTCATTTTCATCATTCCATACAGAAAAAGCCCTATGGAACCAACGAGGTTTAATATTGAGAATATTACATCCATTTCAGTTAATTTTTAAGACAACAAAGTTATATATATAAAATATATTGGTAAAAAAAAGTTATTAACATTTATTTGGTTGTTACTTACTAATAAGCGGTTGGCAAGAAACAGATAGAGATATTTATCTTTAAGAATTTCATAGCAAAATTATTCTTTAATTGCTTTAATATTCACAATATTTATGTCTTTTCTAATATCGGCAAAATATATATTACAGTCGGGCGGCATAATATCTTTTACTCTGTGCATCGCAATTGGAGTAGAAATAATTTGATTGCCGTAATTAATTTCAAAAGTTACGGTAATGGATGAGTTTAATTTGGCATCTTTTTTTATTTTCAGCATCAACATATTGGAATTTTCTTTTTGCTGAAGCAATAATTCTTTAACATGAAAAGAACTTATTGTTTTGTCATTCAAAACAGATGTATAGCCTTTTATGCGCGGCGATGGATTTTGATTAAAAATAAAATGCGGCTGAGTTTGAAAATCTGCAATCCATTGCGGTTCTTGCGATCTGTTGTATAATTTATATGCTGAACCGTTCAGTAAAAAATCTGCTGTCTTGTATGCGGTAATATTCATTCCCGAATTAGTTAAATGCTGATTTGGTTCATAAGTGTTTTCAAACATATCTTTGGTATAGCAAACGCTATCATACGGCGATTGCAAATTCAGCCATTGAACGGATTCATATTTTTGAAATTCGGCATTTAATGTTGCTTTAATTATGTCATAATCGGAAATATGTTTGTAATACATCGGCACGGAAAGAAACAATACCTGAATGTTTTTTGAATGACACAGATTTACAATTTTTTTCAGATATTTTTTGCTTCGTTCTGATATTTTGAATTCTGTTCCTTTATTAGGCGCTCCCAAAGTTTCGTATTTGGTTAGCAGACTGTCTTCTATTCCTGTTCCAAAACGTGCAAATCTGCCTAAATCCAACTTGTTTGCAGCGATATTTCTGCCATATTTGTTTTGTTTGTTGAATTTTATCTGCTTCATGTTTGTCAATAAAAAAGAATGGTTTCTGACAGTTGGCGACCATGCTTTTATCCAATCGTCACTGTTGAACAGATAAGGCATCATTTTCAATTTGTACAATATGTTTTGGTTGGCTTCAAAACTTTGTATCTGGGCTATTTTCGGGTCATATTTTTCGGTATTATTGATACAGTATGTTTCTAAAATCACCAATTGAGGCTTGGTTTTAGTCAAAGCCTCAGCCAAACAGAAATAAGCATCTGCTACGGATGTTCCGGGCGTTCCCAGTATAAAACAGTTTGTTCCTGTGGCAACGGATAAAACAAAGGGGTCAAGTCCTGTCATTATATGCGAATTGCCTAACAGCAATATGTCAACGTTTTTGGTTTTTGTAAATTGATAAAAAGATTTCCATTTTCGATATACGTGGTTATTGGTTTGGTCGGCAATAAAATAACCTTTACTGTCTGTAAATGCGATTATTGATAAAACAATCGCAAAAAACATCAATAATTTGGAGTAAAATTTACTCCATACGAATTGTATTTCCTTATTGTTTGAAACATGTTTTTGCTTTGTTGCATCAATACTTTCGGATGTCTTCAATTTTTGCGCTTTCAAGGTATTTATTTTTTGTGTTCTGTTTGTTCGTTTCATAATAATCTTAAAATTGAAAATAAATAAATGCATTTTCATTATCGCCTCCATATTGCCCCAAATACACAATGCTTAATACAAGTATGACGTAAAACAGCCATCTCCATATTAACGGAAGTTTGAAAAATTTTGTTTGAACAGACTTGTAATTCCTTTCCCAAATAATTTCTTTTATCATCAGGATAGCGATGAGTAAAAACGAAAATTTCAACTCATCTACATTCAATCCAAAATTCACAACATTGGCAATATTGTTCGAACCGAGATTGTCGAAGCAGTCTAACGCCGAACCAAGCCCAACCGCGCGAAAGAAAACAAGCGACAATGCCCAGCAAACAAAAATAAATATGGATTTTGAAATAGACGCAACAAAATTTCTGCTTTTATATGCCTTCAACAATTTGTCGAAAAATATCAGAAATAAAGCATTCAGCAATCCCCATATCACAAAATTCCACGATGCGCCGTGCCATAATCCACTTATAGCAAAAACAATTATCAGATTTATTTTTGTTCTGAAATTACCTTTTCTGTTTCCGCCCATTGGAATGTATAAATAATCCTGCCACCACGTTGAAAGCGAAATATGCCAGCGTTTCCAGAAGTTTGAAAATGATTTGCTGAGATAAGGACTGTTGAAATTTAGAGAAAGGTTAATGCCAAATAAACGTGCAGCGCCGATAGCAATATCGGAATATGCGGAAAAGTCGAGATACAGTTGAAATGCAAAAAATATTATACCCAATAACATAGGTAAGCCTGACGCAGCATCAATATTTCCAAAAACATTATCAACATATATCGCCAGCCTGTCGGCAATCATTATCTTTTTGAAAAATCCCCATGCTATAAGCAATAAAGCGCTGCGGAAAGATTCGTAATCGGGTTTATGCAATATCGCCATTTGAGGCAACAGATTTTTTGCTCTTTCGATAGGACCTGCAACCAACTGAGGAAAAAAACCGACAAATGCAAAAAACTGTACCCAACTTTTGGTTGGAGGCAAAACGCCTTTGTAAATATCAATGGTATAGCTGAGTGTTTGAAAAGTGTAAAAACTGATTCCTACAGGCAAAATGATATTCAGCGTATAATGAGGCAAAGATATGCCGAATGAAGAAAACAGCGCGTCAAAACTGTCAATAAAAAAATTACAGTATTTGAAAAATGACAAAATGCCTATATTGGTAATTATGCTTAGCAATAGCCACTGTTTCTTTTTACGTTTTATGGATGTCATTTCCATATCCTGCTTCTGCATGTCGTTCAGACTGCCGATTTTTTTGCCTATAAAAAAATCAGTGAACGAACTTATAATAAGTAAAGATAAAAAACGCCAGTCCCACCAACCGTAAAAAACATAACTGACCGACAGTAAAAACAAATTTCTGTAAAACAGAGATTTATTAAAGAATTTCCAGTATAGCGCAAAAACGACAGGAAGAAAAACCGCAAAAGCAAAAGAATTAAAAAGCATACAGAATATTATTTAGATAAGTTTTATAATATTTAGACAGTTTTTGACAGGAATACCAATACGTTATTGTTTGCAGATATAATCCTGCCTCTGAAATTAATTCATTATTTGTAGTTTGTTCCGAATTTTCCATTACATTTTAATTTAAAATTTGTTATTTTAGAGAATCCGCGCCTGCCTATATACCGCAGAGACGAAACATCTCCTAAAAATCGTAGCGTTATGTTCAGTATGTTTTGTGCCATTATCATAATTTACTGTATTTCACTGATATAACTGTGTGTTTGTCCTAGTAATTTACATTATGTTAAGTTTGAAAACACAAAAGTAATTAAATTTTAATTAATTAAAAATTTTCCAAAAAAAATACTTTTCACGAAAAAACGTCTAACTCGCTGATAATCTATTCCCGAAACTTAACATAATGTAAATTACTAGGACAAATACACGGTTATATCAGTGAAATATAAGAAATTATGACAAAGATACAAAATATATTGAATAACAAGCTCCAATTAGCATATTTTGGAGATTATTTTGTCGTGTTTACAGCAAAAGTTAACTACTCACAGACCTCTTTGAGTCGCTCACAGACCTCTTTGAATCATTCAGAAACATATATAACAAACATATTAATAACAATTTAATAAGAGAAATAATGAAAGATTACATTCCTCACAAAGATTCGGAACTGGTAGCATGGAGCGCCAATTTCACCGCGCAGGTAGCCGCTAACGCTACGGCATGGGACATCCTCGCAACAGAAGTTGCAGACCTGCAAAATGCTAACGACTCGTTTGCCTCGCTGCACGCGCAGGCTGACAGTCCTGCAAAAAACGCCATTATAGTGGCAGAAAAGAACGCCGCCCGCACAGAG
>JAISNL010000083.1 GCA_031276235.1 Prevotellaceae bacterium
AATTTTAAAAAAATGAGTAATTCAGACTACATCCCGCAACAAGACGGGAAATTTTTGGAATGGGTGAAATTTCTTTTCGCCTACGTAGCGGCAAACGCCGCAAAATGGGGACTTGCCCCTGCGACTTGGGCGAATATCACGCCCGAAATTGCGGACTACGAGGCGGCTTATAACAAAGCCCAAGACCCGAACCGCGGAAAAGCCGACACCAAGGCTAAAGACACGGCTCGCGATGCATTGAAAAAGGCAACGCGCCAGTTTGTTAAGGAACATTTGGAGTATAACTCGGTTATCACCGATGCGGAACGCGAACAGATGGGCTTGCCTGTGCATAAAACTACGCGCACGCCGTCTCATGTAGAAGAAACTGCGCCCGATTCGGATACCAATACATCGGTGCAGGGTCGTGTAACTATCAACTTTTTTGAGAAAGGCAGCAATCACAAAAAAGGCAAGCCTGCCGGTCAGCATGGCGCAGAAATAGCATGGCTTGTGAGCGATACGCCGCCCGCAAAATGGAGCGACCTTACTCATTCTGCGATAGATACCAACTCGCCATTCACGCTTGAGTTTGAGAACGACCAGCGCGGCAAAACAGTTTATTTCGCCCTTCGCTGGGAAAACACCCGCGGTGAAAAAGGACCATGGAGCGAAATCAAAAGCGCAATAATACCGTAAAATTCAGTTGACAGTTAACAGTTGAAAATGTAGGGGCGGGGTTGCCCGCCCTGAAAAACAATAATAATTAAACAACAAATTAAAAAATAACAACAATGAAAAAAATAATATTAACATTAATGGTAGCAGCGCTGGCTATATGCGGCAATACCGTATTTGCTCAGGAAACAAAAACCAAGGAAAAAAAAGCGGCTGAAGCAGCAAATAAAAAAGAGATAAAAGACCTGTATGCCAAAGCATTGGTATTAGAAAAAACAGATAAACAGGAGGCGACAGACCTGTATAAAGAGGTTATTTCACGCGATCCTGATTTTGCTGATGCATATTTGAAACTGGCAAATATTTATGCAAAAGATGAAACCGGGAATGATTATGCTTCAATTTCATCGGCAGTGTCTTTTTACAAAAAGTATTTGGAATTAAACCCCAAAGACCTTAATGCTGAAAAGATAAAAATTAAGATTTTGTTGCTGGAAGAAAATCTGAAAGCAATTGATAAAAACGCTAAAGTTGAAGAAAACATTGTTTTAAAAAGCGTACCATTTGAGGATACGGACGTTTTTGAAAATGTAGAACTTACCGAAGATTATTTAAAAGGGCGCTGGGTGTCGAATTTATTCAGTCTTGACGATGGGCGCGAAACATGGATAATTGATATGGATGTTGACAGCAAAGAAATAAAGGCTAAAATTTACCCCGTATCCGCTATTGCCAGAGCATCGCTTTTACGTTCTTTTTCAAAAGATCCAAACGGAAACAACTATTTGGATGCTCTTGTAACATACAATGCCGATGTGAAAATAGAAGATGGAGAGTTGAACTTTAAATACGAAATAAACCATCTCTATAAACCAAGAATAGTAGCAGAAACAAATAATGGATTTTTCGGTAAACTGCTCCCTCTGTTTGGCAAACAGGGCAGTTCTTTTTCGAATTTGTTCAGCAAACTGGGCGATTTGGCAGATGGAATTCATGACGCGCAAGCGTATGAATGGAATGCAAACACAAGCAGCATGGAAATAATTACCTATGCATGTTATGAATTTAATATGCAACCGGTAAAAGCAGGATTAAAAGGCAAGATGAAAATATTAAGGTCGCAAAAAATAGGAGAAAACGTAAATGTTCAGGTCGATGAAAAAACAGAATGTACCCTGTTCAAAGTCAATTCAAATTATTCCGGATTTACATTTGCCAGACCTGTTGAAGATAAAGAAAGAAAGAAAATAAAAACGAATACATATAAAACTTTAACCAGTATTTATACTAAAGAATCTAAAACAGACAACAATGCAATGAACGATTTGGGTTATTTATATTTGAACTGCTTTTACTGGCTTGGAAGCTCACAGGAAGCAGCAGAATATAATTTGTATTGGAAAAAAGCGTTAGCTTGTTTTGAAAAAGCGGCGAAACAAAATAATACTGTTGCCATGCGCAACCTTGCATTGATGTACAGAAGAGGCTTGGGCATTAAACAAAAAGATGTTGTAAAAGCAATAGAATTGTACACAAAAGCAGCCGAACTTGGCGACAGCGATGCAATGACCGAACTTGCAGCTCTTTATTTAGGAAACGAACATACTGATTATGAAAAAGCAAAAGCATTGAGCAAAAAAGCGGCGGAACAGGGCAATTCAAATGCGCTGTGCGAAACAGGATGGATGTTTACCGAAGGAATAGGAGTATCACAGAATTATGCAGTAGCTATGGATTATTATGTAGAGGCTGCCAACAAAGGAAATACCACAGCGCTGAACGCTATTGCCAATGCATATAAAAACGGTTACGGAATAAACAGAAACTATACCGAAGCCTTTAATCTGTATATGAAATCGGCAAAACAGGACGACAGAGATGCAATGTACGAAATATCGAACATGTACCTGACAGGATTAGGCGTTGAAAAAGACTTCTTTGAAGCAATGAACTGGCGCCGCCGAATGTTTGAAACAACGATACACAGCCGCATTGGAACGTCAGTTAGTAGAATACCCTATAATTTCTAATATCTTAAAACAATAATGATTATGAACCCGAAAAGATTTTTTAAGATTGCTGTTTTATTCTGCTGCCTGATGACTTTATGCGGAAGGCTTACTGCCCAAAAATACAGTAAACAATATAGTTTTATAGACGAAGCGCTAAAAGGAATGAAAGAAACTCTACAAGGAGTGAAAGCAACACTAAAAGAAGCTGCTGGAGAGGCACTAAGAAAAGTGGACGAAGCAATAAAAGAGATGGAAAGAATTCAGAACAAAGTAAAAACCAGTATGGAAAATTACGCTAAACGATATGAAAAGGAAATTGCAAAACGGCAGACAATATATGAATTGCAAATACAGGGTATTGTAACGATAGATCTACCCGATGAACGACTGTGCATGAACGCTATTAATATGCTTAGGTCTGACTGTTCAAAATATGTTAAACAAATGATAAGCAGGTTGCCTAAAGTGAAAGAAATGCCAAATATAAGCATCCCACCAATGCCAACGCAACAGCAATTGCTTAACAGCAAAGCAGTTCAGGTTAATGAAAAAAATAATCCGAATTACAACAAGGAAAGAGATGCACAAAAAAAAGAAATAGTCGAAGCTTTGCAAAATGGTAATTCACGTATAACAAACTATAATGGACTTCTAAAAGGACTTACAAATAGTAAGTCTACGGTTACAATAACTCAAAATGAGAAGCCTAAAGTACCTCAAAAATGGGAAACTGCAAATATTAATGCTTATGTGGACAATGTTATCCTTAGAAACTTTACCAACCAAGCCGAAATAGATAGAATACATAAAGAAGCAGAAAAGATAGATTGCGGGACTTTGAATAAATTAGTAGAAGGTATAGATTTTCCTAATTGGCATAGTAAAGACAACGACGAAAAGACAGATATGTTGAAAAAACTTGCAAACAACTATTTATCCTCTCGATATGGCATTGAGAACTTCACATACGTTACTCAAAATAATTTTAAGTTTGAATCTGATAAAACTCCGTCTCAGTCTAACAAGGAAACTACATTAGGTAAAGCACCCATTATCAGCAAAAAACCTGTAGAGGCAGGGCTTATCGCGCAGTGTCATTCGCCTGATACTATTAAAGACAGGAATGGAAATATAGTTAAAGACGAGGATGGATATGCAGTAATGCAATCAAAGATAGAAATTAATACTGTTGCTCTTCAAAACAACCCTGATTATGAAGTCATTGGTGCTATTCTTCACGAGGCTCGCCACGCCTATCAACTCCATCAGATATACGAGTATTACAGCAATAAGGCAAAAAAAAATATAAAAGCGAATAAAAATACCATAGACCAATGGCGTACAACTCTAAACGAATATCAAAGAATATTGGATAGAATCAAGAAACTTGAGGAAGACCCGTCCTCAAAAACAGACGCAGTTAAAAAAGAAGAACTTAGGAACGCAAAAAGTGCGAAAGAAGAAATGTACAAGATAATGAGTACAGAGAAAGATGCAAATCGAACTGCAGCCATCTTTTTGTTAGCATTACAAAAAAAATATGCAGATACAGGTGAATGCCAATGATCACAGGAATAAAACATTAGAATGATTGGTAATGTCATACATTGTATGATATGCCAGCCACGCATCGCGTCATTGCGAACCCGAAATGAAGCAACTGAAGCGTAGCGGCGCAGTCAATTCGGAAAAATGAAACAAAATAATGAATATAACGTATAAAAAAATAAACAAAAGCCCCGAAAGGGCGAAAGCAAAAAATAAAAAATAAACTATTTAAACAAAAAAATTATGGAATCAAACAAAAATCAAAATGAAGAAATTCAGACGAATGAAGGTTTAAATATTAAACCTCAAAAAGCCGAAAAGACAGGCAAATCTGTTTTGTCGGATGACACAATGCGGCTTATTGCAAAAACGGCAAAATACATGCGTATCATGTTCATTGTCTATTGCATTATAGCTGCGCTTACTGCTCTGAGCGCTATAGCAAGTTTCATCAACGCTAACTCTATCACTCTCTCTGCAGCCCGTACTTTGGCTATTATTACACTTGGCATTGCTGCTCTGGTGTTCTTTCTTGGAACTTATTTGAAAGATGCGGCAAAAGCGTACTCAAACTTTGGAAAGAACCCGCATGATGTAGATCCGCTGGAAACATCCATAAAAATGCAGACAGGCTACTGGAAAATGATCACTGTTTTATCCTGTGTATGCATTGGATTAGTGTTGCTGAGTATGTTGATATTCATATCACGCGGCGTAAATTAACTGTTTGTTAATATTAAACCAGTAAAATTAAAAAACACGAGGGAATGATTGTAATTTTAGTTATTATTGGGATATCGTTGATGTATTCTGCGAGGCGACTTATCAGGAACGGCAGCTATTCAGGTTGCGTGGAGTATGTTGTGGCTGCCATAATTTTTGTGAAAACGGGGCTTTTTTTGATCACACTCGATGATATACTATTCGGAATACTTTCGTTTGCTGTAGCACTTTGCAATTTGATACACGCGGCATGTGGTAAATATAGCGTTGATGATTATTATGATCATTATTATGATAATTAAAGTTTATAATGAAATAATTCTGGATTGGCTTACGCCGAGCTTCGGTTGCTTCGCTGACGCTCGCAATGATGACCCAACCACGCAGCGCGTCATTGCGAGGGCGCAGCCTGAAGCAATCCAGAAAAAACACCGTAGGGGCGAAAAATGTTTCGCCCTGTAATAATAAACACAATGTAGGGGCGGGGTTTGCCCGCCCTGAAAAACAATAATAATTAAACAACAAATTAAATTACAAAAACATGAAAAAAATAATATTAACATTAATGGTAGCAGCGCTGGCTATATGCGGCGCAGCACAAAGCACAACCGCAAAAAAAACGGATTGGGACGAATCAGGCTTAAAAGGCAAGGTGAAAAGCGTAAGGAAAATTACTTATTACGCAGTAGAAAAGTTCGGCGAAATCACCAAAGGCGAGATACCTATATTTGACAACTACCTGATTAAATATGATTACAAAGGTCATAAGATAGAAAGCACCTATTATAAATCAGACGGCAGTTTAGACAGTAAATATATTTACAAATATGACAACAGGGGAAACTTGACAGAAGAGAATATACATAATCCAGACGGCAGTTTACGCAGTAAATATATTTACAAATATGACGACAGGGGAGACATGACAGAATTTAATATATATGATTCAAACGGCATGTTATTCACTAAATTCACTTACAAATATGACGACAGGGGAAACAAGACAGAAAAGAATATACATAATCCAGACGGCAGTTTATACGGGAAAGAAATTTACAAATATGATGCTCGAAGCAATAGGATAATAGAAACAACCATGTATAATTCAGACGGCAGTTTAGGCTGGAAAGATACTTACAAATATGACGGCAGAGGAAATATGACAGAAGATAATAAATATAAATCAGGCGGCAGTTTAAACAGAAAAGCGACTTACAAATACAAATATGATAACAAGGGTAACTGGATTGAAAGAATAAGATATGAAGGCGAAGCAAACATTGCAAAAGAAATTACCGAACGTACAATAGAATATTATGAATGAGAATAAACAGTCTGGATTGCTTTGTCGCTTCGCTCCTCGCAATGACGTTTTGCGTGGTTTGTTCGTCATTGCGAGGGCGCAGCCCGAAGCAATCCAGAAAAAACACCGTAAGGGCGAAAAATGTTTCGCCCTGTAATAATAAACACAATGTAGGGGCGGGGTTTGCCCGCCCTGAAAAACAATAATAATTAAACAACAAATTAAAAAATAAAAACATGAAAAAAATAATATTAACATTAATGGTAACAGCGCTGGCTATATGCGGCGCAGCACAAAGCACAACCGCAAAAAAAACGGATTGGGACGAATCAGGCTTAAAAGGCAAGGTGAAAAGCGTAAGGGAAATTACTTATTACGCAGTAGAAAAGTTCGGCGAACTGACCAAAGGCGAAGCCAAAAACAACCGTGATAATACTCTTGTAAAATATGATGCCAAAGGAAACACGATAGAAATGAATGAATATAAATCAGACGGCAGGTTAGACTTGAAATATACTTACAAATATGATGGCAGAGGAAACAAGATAGAACAGAATGAATATAAATCAGACGGCAGTTTAAGGGAGAATAATACTTACAAATATGACAACAGAGGAAACAGGATAGAAGAGAATAAATATAACTCAGGCGGCAATTTAAAACAGACTTACAAATATGACGGCAGAGGAAACAGGATAGAAAGGAATAAATATAGATCCGATGGCAGTTTAGACTGGAAAACAATTTACAAATATGACAACAGGGGAAACAGGATAGAACAGAATGAATATAGACCAGACGGCAGTTTATTTGAGAAATATACTTACAAATATGACGCACAGGGAAACTGTACAGAAGAGAATCACTATAATCCAGACGGCAGTTTAGGCGGAAAAGATACTTACAAATATGACGACAGAGGAAACATGACAGAATGGAATCACTATGATATAGACGGCAATTTGGACAGTAAATATACTTACAAATACAAACATGATAATAAAGGCAATTGGATTGAAAAAATAGAATATCGAGGCGAAGCAAACAATGCACGATTAATTACCGAACGTACAATAGAATATTATGAATGAGAATAAACAGTCTGGATTGGCTTACGCCGAGCTTCGGTTGCTTCGCTGACGCTCGCAAAGACGACCCAACCACGCAGCGCGTCATTGCGCGGGCGCAGCCCGAAGCAATCCAGAAAAAAGAAATGAAAAACATAATAAATATTCTGTTAAACCTCATTTCCACCTAATTCCAGCGAACAAAACAACCACTTAACCGCAATAAACCAACGATGACAACCTCATTCACCGATGTCGTGTTGCGGTTTAGAATCAGGTGAAAATTAGGTTTTATCATCGCCTGTTCAACATTAGGAGTTGTTATATTCTACTAATTTTTCATCCCATAACAAAAATAAACACTACTTTTATGCCATGAAACGGATGATAATAATATTGCTGTCAACAATTTTGCTGCATGTGCATTTGCATGCTCAAACATTCAAGCCCGATATTCTCGGCGGCAAGTTTGAACAGGCAAGCATATCCATGCCCGCAGATTATGAAGGCGATGCGGTATGCACCATTATCAGAGCAAGGGCAAATAAGGCGACCAGCAGAGCGGCGCTTTACATTCACGGATTTAATGATTATTTCTTTCAACGTGAAATGGCTGAACAGTTCAACAATAACGGATACAACTTTTACGCTATTGACCTGCGCAAGTTCGGTCGCTCTCTTTTGCCGCATCAAACTTTGTGCAACATGAGAAAACTTGAAGAATATTACGCCGATATAGATACCGCAATATCAATAATATTGAAAGAAAACAGTTTTATTCTGCTTTGCGGACATTCTACCGGCGGGCTTACCGCAAGCCTGTATGCGCACGAAGGCAAACAGCGCCATGCAATAAATGCCCTGTGGCTCAACAGCCCCTTTTTCGATGTTAACATGGGTATAATACTCAAACGTATCGGAGTTCCGTTTATATCAAGCATAGGCAGCATAAGTCCCAACATATCGCTTGCAACAGGCAGTTCTCAACTTTACGGAGAAAGTTTACACGTTGACTATCGCGGAGAATGGAATTATAACCTCAAATGGAAATTGCTGAAATCGCCTAAAATGAACTTCGGATGGATACATGCCATATATAATGCACAGCACAAATTGCGCAAAGGTCTAAAAATTGACTGCCCTGTGCTGGTAATGCATTCCGACAAGTCTGTTAAAACTGACAAATGGAAAGATGAAATCACTCGCGCCGATATAGTTTTGGATATTAAGGATATTATAAAACATGCGCCAAAACTTGGAAGCAATGTTACCATTCAAACAATAAAAGATGGAAAACACGATTTGATACTGTCAATAAAAACTGTACGCGAAACCGTTTATCTCAATCTTTTCAAATGGCTGAAAAGCGTTGTTTGACAGTAACAGTTGAAAGTTATTTTTTTCATTCATTTTCAACTATTCACTTTTCCTGATTGTTTCGGACTTGCGTCATTGTAACACGCATACAGTGGATTATATTTCACAGTTTACACATTCAGCAGAAAACTGAAATCCTTATCGGGTTTTATGTCTCTCGCGGTTTCGCCGTATTTGAACAGCCGCAAATCGCGTTTTCCGATTAGCGTCATTTTATGGTTTTCAATCAATAACATGCAACCTTCTCTCAAACCGACAACATACATTTTTCGATTTGCTTCGATATATTCCAAAATTCGCTGTTCGCGGGTTTCTCCTGCGTGTCCGTCAGGATGCGCATCCAAATAATGCGGATTGATTTGAAACGGCACAAGGTTCAGGGTTTTGAACGTACGCGGCTGCACTATCGGCATGTCGTTGGTTGTGCTCATTGTAGGACAGGCAACGTTTGAGCCTGCGCTCCAGCCTATATACGGCGCGCCTTTCATTATTTTTGTGCGAATAGCGGTAATCAGTTTGTTCTGTTGCATGTGTTTCACCAAATGAAAGGTGTTGCCTCCGCCTACAACTATTGCCTGCGCTTTTGCTATTGCTTTTGCAGGATTTTCGTAACGATGCACGGAATCAACTTCAACATCAAATTCTGAAAACCGGTTTTGCACTTTCTGCTGGTATGTATCGTACGAAAACGTAACAGCGGCATAGGGAACAAACATTACTTTGCCAACTTTATTTTTTGCAAGAAATTCGGCTATTTGTTTTTTGGGATATTCGAGATAACCTTCTCCCGCATTTGTTGAATTGCTTATCAGTAAAAGTTTCATAACATGTATGGATTTTATTGTTTATAAATATATAATATTGTTTTTATTGAAGTAACTTTTCTATGTTCTGCTTGAGGCTGTCGAATTCGTTTTCATCATACAGGCGCGTTAAAAATACGATATTGCCTTCGCTGTTTATCAATACATTTCGAGTAACGCCGGCGTCTTTTTCGGCATAAAGTTCAAATATTTTTCCGTCTTCATCAAGTACAATGGGATATGTTACGCCTGTTGCTGCGGCAAACGCTTTTATTGTTTCTGCATCTTCTTTCAGGTCTATACCGATTAGCGCAAAATCTGCATTATCTCTGTATTTTTGCCAAATGTCGGATTCTATAAAAGGCATTTCTTTACGGCAAACTCCGCACCAGCTTGCGGTGAATTGCAGCATTATGGTTTTGCCTTTCAAACTGCCAAGTTGAGTTGTTGTTCCATCAATATATTTTATTGTGAAATCAGGAGCTTTGTCGCCAACTTTTACGATGTATCCGCGGTTGTCTTTTTTGCCGGACGAACATGACGACAATGCAACCAAAATTATTACGGAAAGAATTATTAATTTTTTCATATTTTACTGTTTTTTATATTACGTATTATATTCATATCAAAGTTACAAATATTTTTTCAGAGTTTCGTTTTTAAGCGTTTCGCTGTTTTCGATAATCTGCTGCAAAATTACAAATAATTTCTATGTAAATGATAAAAGAAATATGTTTTATTTTTGTTAGCGCCATACATTGCAGTCTTATTTTTGAGATCAGGCGGGAATGATTTTTTATTTTTTTAATGCTGTTATTCTTATGGTCTAACGTATAAATTGATATTAATTAACAGATTTGTCATCATTAATTGTTATTTTTGCGCAAAATTAAAAAATATGAGCGATACAGCAAAACAGATTGCAAAGGCTTTATTGCAAATTAAAGCCGTAAAAATCAATGTAAACAAACATTTCGTATGGGCTTCGGGATGGAATTCGCCTTTTTATTGCGACAATAGAAAAACTCTTTCATATCCAGAAATACGAAAATTGATTTACACTGCATTTGCCGAAAACATAAATGAAAAATATTCCGACTGTGAAGTTGTTGCAGGCATTGCCACTGGAGCAATTGCACATGGAGCGCTTGTTGCGGAAATTCTGAACAAGCCTTTTGTATATGTGCGTTCGTCGCCAAAATCTCACGGAATGGAAAATTTGATTGAAGGCGAATTAACCGAAAACAGTAAAGTTGTTGTAATTGAAGATTTAATATCTACAGGCAGCAGCAGTATTGCCGCTGTAGAAGCAATCAGAAAAGCCAACTGTAAAGTTCTTGGCATTGCGGCAATTTTCAGTTATGAATTTGATGCTGCACGTAAAAATTTTTTAGCGGCAAATTGCGATTTGACAACTCTTTGCAACTATACAGCGCTTTTGAACGAAGCTATAAAATGCAGATACATTAATGCCGATGACATGGAAATTATAAACAGATGGAGAAAATCACCCGAAACTTGGAAAAAATAAAATGCAGAAATACACAAGCAAAACAGTAACAATACAGCGTCAAGCCGAAGATATTTATGATTTTTTTGCAGATTTCAGCAAATTTTCGCAATTAATTCCACGCGACCAAATTGACGATTTTAGAGCAACAGCCGACGAATGTACCTTTACGGTGAAAGGTATTGCAATGGGCTTGCAAATTCTTAACAGAGAACCTTTTTCGATGATAAAATACATGGGCATAGGCAAACTTCCGTTTGAATTTTTATTTTGGGTACAGTTGAAGCAACTTGCGCCTTACGATACGAAAATGAGGCTTGTGTTACATGCAAAAATGAACATGATGATAAAAATGATGCTGAAAAATAAATTGCAACCATCTCTGGATTCGCTTGCCGACCAAATTTCTTCTGCATTCAACGGTAATGCCATGCAATACAACGCAAATTGACGAGCCATAATGCCAGATTCTTTTTGAAACTGCTGTTTCTGAATGTGGAATTTTGTTAAATAAAATCCTGTATTTTCTGTTCATTAATTTTCGTTTATTATTGATACAAAAACAGTTTCAGCCGTTATTATTAAAGAGCATCTGATTATTGTAAACGACAGCGGCAATCAGTACAGCAAAAACAGTAAACTCGGCAATCCATTCGCGCCTTACGAGTTGTGAAAATCTTGCAAGCAAATAAGCGGCAGACAGTCCGAACATCATAACGCCGTACGGTTTCAAGCCCGAAACAAACACAACAACAATTACAGATATAACAAATGTGAAATAAAACAGCCTGTTTTCCATTTTTTGTATAGGTTTGGTATATTTAATTGCTTTGAGCAGTGACAGCAATACTGCAATAAAGACAGAAATCAAGAACAATGAGGAGAAATTATTAAAATCAATCATGCTGAACGATATATTTTTTAAATTATCTCCGATTGAATGAAGCATCAAATTTACATCGTGATACGCAATCTGAAAAAAATAAAGAGCAAACACAAACGGCGCAAGTAAACCCGTAATCATGGATATTATGCATCGCCATGTTGCAATGCCAAAAATCAAAATACCTGCAATCAAACTTATTATTATAATGATAAACGAAAATGAAAACATAATGGAAATGCCTGCAAAAAATGCAGCGGTAAAAACCGATGATTTTATTTTATCGCTATGGTAAGTCCTGAATATATTGTAAAATACAAACTGCTGAAACAGTAGCGCACATACGCTTCCTGCAATATTTTGAGCATCCGCAAAAACGCTTGTTACAGCCAAAAACAATATCACGGCAAGATATTTTCTTTTGGGCAGCATGTCGTGCAGCGACAGCGTAATTATAAAAGCGTATGAACACATCAGCAGCAATAATATTTTTAGAAAAGCGGACAAATAAATATTGCCGCCTGTAACAGAAGTCAAAATTGCATCAATTGGAATGACAGGCTGAACCAAAGCTATTTCGACAACTACGCTTATTTTTTGCCAAAATAAAACAGTAATGCAAAACAAAATAAAAACTAAACGTTTTATGCCGCGATTTTGAAAAGTGTCGAGAATCATGTTCTGTAATTCAATATGTCCTGTCCAATATCTTTACGAAAGTACATGCCGTTAAATTTGATTTTTGAAATGCTTGAATACGATTTTTTCAAAGCGTTTTCAATTGTGTCGGCAAGCGCTGTTACAGCCAGAACTCTGCCTCCCGAAGTTTGCAGCCTGTTGTTGCAAACCGCAGTTCCCGCCTGAAAAACAATACTGTCAGTTACATTTTCCATTCCGAAAATTTCAATTCCCTTGCTGTACGCATCCGGATATCCGCCCGAAGCGCAAATTACAGTTACTGCCGCTTGTGCCGCAGTGTTGCAGGTTTTGGAGTCAAGAGTTTTGCTTGCAACTCCTTCAAACAAATCAAGCAAATCGGCGTCAAGCCGCGGCAAAACAGCCTCGGTTTCAGGATCGCCCATGCGTACGTTGTATTCTATTACATAAGGTTCGCCGCCGCTGTTCATCAACCCGAAAAAGATAAATCCCTGATAATTTATTTTTTCTGCCTGCAAGCCGGCAACAGTCGGTTCTATAATTCGCGAACATACTTTCTGCTTAAAGGCGTCGTCAACAAAACTCACAGGCGATACCGCTCCCATGCCGCCCGTATTTGCGCCTTTGTCGCCATCGCATATCCGTTTATAGTCTTTGGCTTCTGGCAGCAATTTATATGAAATTCCATCTGTCAGTACAAACATGGAAACTTCAATGCCACGCAAAAATTCTTCAACAACAACTTTTTGACTTGCCGCACCGAATTTTCCGTCAAGCATTTCTACAAGCGTTGTTTTTGCATCTTCCATATTGTCGCAAATAATAACTCCCTTACCGGCAGCCAGTCCATCTGCTTTGAGCACATAAGGAGCTTCGAGTCTTGCAAGAAATTCAAAACCCTGTGCAATATTTTCATTGGTAAATGTTTTGTAGCGAGCGGTAGGAATGTTGTACCTGTGCATAAATTCTTTTGCAAAATCCTTGCTGCCTTCGAGCATTGCTCCTATTGCAGATGCTCCTATTACGGCAATGTTTTTCAACTGCGCATCGTTTGCAAAAAAATCGTAAATTCCATTCACAAGCGGTTCTTCGGGTCCAACAACAAGCATGTTTATATCGCTTTTAATACAAAATTTTTTTATCTCATCGAAATTGTTCACGCTTATATTAATATTTTTACCCGATAGCGCCGTTCCCGGATTGCCGGGCGCGATATACAGATTTTTCAATTTTTTGCTTTGCGCGATTTTCCATGCAAAAGCATGTTCTCTTCCTCCTGATCCTAATAATAAAACATTCATTTCAAAAAAATTAAAGTAAAAATATATTCGAGCGCGTCCAAACATTCATAAATCAGGGCTTGAGCCGAAGCTCAATACAAAATTTGAGATTTTAGAAGCGTCTCATTTGCAATTTGCAAAAATAATAATATTATTCATAAGTTTTTCATTGCATCACAAAAAAATACAATTATGCACATATTTACAGACATATTGTTTCCCTTACTCCATGATAACAAATTTATTTCTTAAATAATGTTTTGCAAAAGTTTCGTTTCCCGATTGGCTCATCCTGCGGGTTCGCAATGACTGACCAATTGCGCATGACGTTTATTCCGCCGTTTCTTTACATCATATTCTCAATGAGTATTGCTGTTTGAAATTCAGTTCTATTCTGCGTATCCACACGGAGGCAAAAGCCATAACCAGACGTATGCTTATCATCCACCAGAGCGATGCTCCGATTGCCGCAAATAATAATACATCTTCAAGATTGCTGTGCGAAATGGCAATGTGATGGTTCAGCAAGTCGGTTTCTACTCTGTTGATTTGCCCCTGCGAAGTTTCTTCAATCATCACCGCCGCGCCGTAGGCTAATCCCAGTGTATTTGCTACAATCCACAGAAAAGATGTTTTAGACGGCAATCCGAATATGCGCAGCAGCGGGCTTAATATTTTCGACAGTAACTGTATTATTCCCAATTCGTTCAATATGCGTTGCATTATGGTGAGCAAAATGATAAGCGTTACCATTCGTATTACGAGTTTTGCGGTAGAGATTGCCCATGTTTGCAATATTTCCAAAATATTACCGTTTGTTGCCGCCTGTGCGCTGTTTTCGGTTATTGTCTGCGGGCATGGCAAAATAAGGTTAAGAACGAAGGCGGCGGCAAATGCGGCAACAGTGCGCAAAATAAACATTCGTACGGCAGACGAGCCTGTTTTTTTCTGTACGGCGGTTTCGATAATCATGTTGTGCGAACAAAGACACATCACCGCTATAATTGTGATGGAACGCAAACTTAAATCCAGTGTTGTTACAACCGCAATAGCCGAATAAATATTTACAAAATATCCTGTGATATACGCCAGCGCCGATTCGCCCGTCAGTCCTATATGTTCAAAAACAGGAGTGGCTATTTGCGAAAACCATTTTACTATGCCCAGATAATCAAGCATTGTTACGGCAAGCGATACAACAACCGTAAGTTTTACTACCCACCACGCTGTGCGCAAAGCGCTCGGAAATGAATTTTTTATGGCATTCTTCAATCTGCCTGTAATAGTTGTATCGGGCATGTGAAATAACTTTGGCAGAGTTTATGATTTATAATGTTTGAGATACTGTTTTGTCGCTTTCATAATTTTCGGCGACAGAGCAACAGTGCCTATAATTGTGCAATAAGCCATTAATCCGTACATTGTGTCAATGAAGCATACTACAAGTTTTACAGAGCCTGTAGCCGCAAAAATTAAAGTTAGGACGTAAACGTAATTATAATATTTTGCATATTTTACTCCGAATAAAAACGAAGCGCATTTAGTACCGTAATATGATGATGTAAATAATGTGGAAAAGGCAAAAATCAAAGCCGCCACAAGTAAAATATATTTTCCTGCATAAGGTATTGCCGTGTCGAAAGCGGCAAGCGTTATTGTAATTCCTTTTACATCCTGACCGGCAAACTGCTGCCATACGTCTGTAACCAAAACCGAAACGGCGGTAAGAGTGCATATTAATATTGTGTCGATGGTAGGTTCAATCATAGCCGCCAATCCTTCGCGTACGGGTTGAGGATTTTTTGACGCTCCGTGCGCCATCGATGCCGTGCCTACTCCTGCTTCGCTGCAAAATACTCCTCTGCGCACGCCCATCAGTATCAAAGCGCCCAAAGCGCCGCCCGAAACCGCTTCACCGGTAAAGGCATCATCAAAAATCAATTGAAAAGTAGGAATTATGTTATGGCTGTATTTTATCATAATAATCAAAACTGCCGTAAAATAAATTACAACCATTGCGGGAACGAGCGCTGCCGCTACTTTTCCTATACGTTTAATGCCGCCGAAAATGACTAACGAAACAATTGTGCAAATTACAGCGCCGATGATAAATTTTGACTTTACGTCTGCGGCAATCCCTGCAGGAGCAAGAAATCCGTTGCTGATAATCTCCGTAAGCTGATTTGCCTGAAACAGGCAGAGGCAGCCTCCCATGCCGCAAACTGCAAACAGCACAGCTAAAGGTTTCCATTTTTTGCCAAGTCCCTGAGTTATGAAGTACATTGGTCCTCCCTGCAACACTCCCTCGCTGTCTTTGCCTTTGTACATAACGCTGAGCGAGCATGTGAAAAATTTTGTTGCCATTCCTGCAATTGCCGTAATCCACATCCAGAAAATTGCACCTGGACCGCCCATCGTAATTGCTACGGCAACGCCTGCTATGCTTCCCAATCCGACTGTTGCCGCAATTGCCGTTGACAGCGCCTGAAACGAACTGATTTGCCCACATTCGTTTGAATTTTCCGAATTGTATCTACCGCGCAGCACCTGTATGCCGCGATTAAAATATCGAAAAGGTAAACACCGCGAATATATGAGAAAGAAAATACCGCCTCCAATCAATAACGCCAGCAAAGGGTAAGACCATACCATGGCGCTTATTTTATCAATGAAATTTTCAAATTGTTGCATATAAATTTTAAAAATATTTTATTTGGCTGCAAAATTATACAAAGTTTTATAATGTGCATACTTTTGTCAACTTTATAAAGGCGACTTCTAAAATGTCAATTACTGACGTTTCAAACCGAAGATAAAGCAAAATTTCAGGTAAACGAAATCATTTGATTAAAAAAATCATTCTTATTCATAATAAAACAATTTCTCATATTAATTAAGACGAACAATATTTATCATTACAGTTTAATTTAAATTTCACACAATGTATGACATTACCTAATAATTTATTCGAATATCGAAAATTAATAATCAAAATTTATTTATCGTCTGTTATTGCTGCGTCTTCTGTTGTTATTATTATTATTGCTGTTTCGCGGGCGTTCCTGTCGTTCGGGTTCTTGCCAGTTTGCAGGTTTGTCAAGCAATGCGCGTCTCGAAAGTCTCATTTTTCCTGTTCGTTCATCTATTTCCAAAAGTTTAACTTCTATGGCGTCACCTTCTTTCAAACCGGTTTCTGTCATACTGCCAAATCGTTTGTAATCAATTTCTGATATGTGCAAAAGTCCGTCTTTATTAGGCAGAATTTCAACAAATGCGCCAAATTCCATAATGCTTTTTATTGTACCCTGATAAACTGCGCCTATTTCGGGAACGGTAACAATGGCTTTTATTTTTTTGATAGCCAATTCCATTCCTTCTTTATCATTGCAGAAAATATCTACCAGTCCTTTGTCGCCTTCTTCGGTAATAGTGATTGTTGAATTTGTAAGTTTCTGTATTTCCTGAATAATTTTTCCTCCCGGTCCAATTACAGCGCCGATGAAATCTTTGTCGATAACAAGCTGTTCGATACGCGGAACATGAGGTTTGTAATCGTCTCGCGGTTCGCTGATTGTTTCAAGTATTTTTCCCAGAATATGCAATCTCCCCTGCCGCGCCTGTTCAAGGGCTTGAGCAAGTACGTCGTATGGAAGTCCATCTACTTTTATATCCATTTGAGTTGCCGTGATTCCATCTTTTGTTCCTGTAACTTTAAAGTCCATATCGCCGAGGTGGTCTTCGTCTCCGAGTATGTCGGAAAGAACGGCATATTTGTCGTTTTTTGTATCTGTAATCAATCCCATAGCAATTCCCGAAACAGGTTTTGCAATTTTCACTCCTGCGTCCATTAGGGCAAGCGTTCCTGCGCAAACTGTAGCCATTGATGACGAGCCGTTGGATTCCAAAATATCAGAAACAACGCGAATTGCATAAGGATTATTCTGTCCTATCGGGACTAATGATTTGAGCGCGCGAAAAGCCAGATTTCCGTGTCCAACTTCGCGGCGTGAAGTGCCTCGTGCAGCTTTTGCTTCGCCTGTTGAGAACGGCGGAAAATTATAATGCAATACAAATTGTTGCGTTCCCTGTATCAAAACTTCGTCAAGTTCTTTTTCGTCTAATTTTGTGCCGAGTGTAACGGTTGTAAGCGATTGTGTTTCGCCTCTTGTAAAGATTGCAGAGCCGTGTGCCGATGGAAGATAATCAATTTCGCACCATATTGGACGAATTTCTGTTGTTTTACGACCATCGAGCCGAATACCTTCGTCAAGAATCATGTTGCGCATTGCTTCTTTTTCTACATCATGATAGTAGCGGTCGATCATCTGCTTTTTTTCATCTATTTCTTCTTCTGGTATTGTGGCTATAAACTGTTCTTTCAGGGCGCTAAAAGCTTCGGTGCGTTCGTGTTTGCCTGTGCCGCTTTTTGCTATTGCGTAGCATTTTTCGTAGCAGAATTCGCGAACGGCGGCTTTCAGTTCTTCGTCGTTTGTTTCGTGGCTATATTCACGTTTCACGGTTTTGCCAACTTCTTCGGCAAGTTCCATTTGCACCTTGCAGTGTTTCTTAATTTCCTGATGCGCTATTTTTATGGCTTCAAGCATTTCTGCTTCCGACACCTCTTTCATTTCGCCTTCAACCATCAATATATTGTCGAAAGTTGCCGCTACTATAATATCAATATCGGCATTTGTGTTTTGTTCAAAAGTCGGATTGATAATCCAGTTTCCATCTGCACGTGCAATTCTGACTTCCGAAATAGGTCCGCCAAACGGAATGTCGGAAACAGACAAAGCCGCAGAAGCGGCAAGACCTGCAAGCGCATCCGGCATATCTACTCCGTCTGCCGAAATAAGATTAACAGTTACATATACTTCGGCATGAAAATTATCTGGAAATAATGGGCGCAAAGCTCTATCAACCAATCGGGATACAAGTATTTCATAATCGGAAGGGCGTCCTTCGCGCTTCAGAAATCCGCCGGGGAAACGCCCTGCCGAAGCAAATTTTTCTTTATACTCAACTTGCAAAGGCATAAAATCTACATTTTCCTTAGCTTCCTTGGCGCATGTAACCGCAGCCAAAAGCATGGTTTTACCCATTTTTACAACAACAGAGCCATCTGCCTGTTTTGCCAATTTTCCGGTTTCTATTTCTATTACGCGATTGTCGTCAAGCGTAATAGTTTTTGTTATGATATTCATTTGATTTTTATTTTTCAGCCTGACCTTTACGGGTTTATTATTTTGTATTAATTCTATTTTTAAGTTTGAAAAGTTCTAATTTCAAATCATTTTGAAAATTGTAAAGAGAGGCAACTGTATTGCCTCTCTTCTTGTTACTTCCTAAGGTTGAGAGCTTTAATTATAGTTCTATATCTTGTTATATCAACCGATTTCAGATAATTTAACATCTTGCGTCTTTTACCGACAAGGCGAAGAAGCGAACGTTCGGTGTTGTGGTCTTTTTTGTTCTGCTTCAAATGCTCGGTAAGATGGTTGATACGGTAAGAAAATAAGGCTACCTGGCTCTCTGCCGAACCTGTGTCCGTATTAGACTGTCCGTACTGTTCGAAAATTTCTTTCTTTTGTTCTGCGTTCAGATAATTCATAAAACAATTTATTTGTAATTTATTTTTCTTAAAATGAGCGGCAAAGATAATAAAAAAATCAATATTACACGAATAAAATCAAAAATTATTTTAAATTTGTTTTTTGAAACCCATGATAATTTATATTAAATCAATTATTTGCGCTTTATAATTAAATATTGCTCATAATTGCAGGATCTGTTTAAATTTCATATAGAATTTATTTTATTGAGCATAATTTTGATAAATGCAAATTGTATCAGCAATGCAGGAGCGGTTTTATATTCCAAATCTTTAGCCAAACGTCTGTAATTTTGCAACCATGCAAAAGTTTTCTCCACAATCCGGCGTTTTGGTAAAGGTTTGAAATCTGCCAATTTAGCGCCTCTCGCAATGAATGTTTTCTTTTGCGTTTTTTGCGCTACCAAAATATTTTCTATAATTTTGTGTGGTTTATCAGTAAGGTTAGTTGGATAATTTGTTTCGTTCATTTTTTTGTAGTTTATTCATTTGATAATCGCAAAGACACAAATAAATTCCAATTAAGAAACTGATTTACATATATTTATTCATAATTTTAGTTAAATTTAAACAGTTTCAATATGATATAAAAAATAAAGAAATATAATAAATAAAGCGTTAGTTTATACTTTGTCTTCAAAATCTAGCAATTTTTAAGCCCAAAAAAGTAAAACAAAAACGCTCACGTTGCTACGTGGGCTTTTACTTTTGTTGGGCGGGTATGCTAGAACCTTGAAGACATATTGAGTTTAAGTCCACTTTTTATTAAACAAAGCAACAATATGAAATCAAAAATACATATAGGCAACATCATACAACAAAAAGTGAAGCAGCGGTCGCTTTCGGTTGCAGAGTTTGCAAGGCTCATTAATCGCTCGCGCAGTGATGTTTACTACATTTATGGCTGTGAAAGTATTGATACGGCATTATTGCTGCAAATATCTGATGTTTTAGGTTTTAATTTTATCGAAAATTATTATTGCAATTCAAAAACAATAAACACTGAATTTGATTATATATTACTGACATTCATGCAACAGGAAGAACTTCCCGATACCCTTCCCGAAAATTCCATTTTGTTGAAAAAACAAAATAAAAAATAGCGTTAAAAAAATTGACGCTTTTGTCAGATTTTTTGACGCTAATCATGCATGTTCATCAAAAATTATTCTCTAATTTTGTAAAAATAAAAAAGGATGCTAATTTTACACCAAATAATATTCGGAATATGTACAAGAAAATAAATAATGAAAAAACATTAAGAAATAATAAATCAAGTTTCTTTAACTTTTCTGTAAAAATTGTTTTTTACAGAAAAAATTTGATAAGTTTTTCTAAAAACAGTGTGCAATACATAAGCGGCTTTTTTAGCCTTGCAAGCATAAAAAAGCAATGAAATCAAATATTATACAATGAAGACAATACCCATAATATTGTATATTTTTACAATATGCAATAATCAATCAAAAGGAACATGTGCCGACACAATTGACACTGAAATAAACTATATACTGCAAAGCATATCTCAAAGTAATAAAATATACAACATCGGATGCGAATGGACGTATTCCTATGAATTTATTCCAAATGAAAATAAATTCTCTGATGATGGAATTACTTTTAACGACATAAATCAAATTAACAATGTGAAATTTAATGTTGTAAAACATCCGATAAGAAATACTAAGGATACTGTCTTTATTAAATACAGTTATCCTCCACGCGGAACTCAATCAGTTTCCTTAATAATTGAAAATGATGATAAAGTATGGATACATCCGCCAAGGGATTTCTTTTTTCGTATATTAGAGATAAATCCATTTCCTTACATTAAGAAACCATATATGATAGGCTCAAAATGGACATGGGACTTAACCATAGGCTCTTATTGGGGCGATGCAAGATGGAAAGAATGGAATGATCAAATTGTAAATCAAATGAATTATGAAATAACAGGTGATACAGTTTTGCAAACATCGATAGGAAAATTAAAATGTTTTGTCATAAAATCTTCGGCAAAAAGTGAAATAGGGACAACATATTTAACCGCATTTTTCAATGAAACGTATGGATTTGTGGAACTGTATTATACAAATATTGACAGTTCAAAGCTAATATTAAAAATTGAGCAATATAAAGCAACGCCTGAAGCTGTAAGATGGCAAATAAAAAATTAAAAAAATGAATAGAAAATTGGAAAGATTAAATCCAAATCTTCTAAACAATCAATTGACAGAAGATCAACAATCAAAAATCGCAGGAGGTCGTCCTCCGGAGCAGCTAACGTGTACTGAGAAGATAACATGTGTAGGCTATCCTAATGGTGATTATCAAAGATGTTGGGACGGCTGTAGAAATGATTGTGAAGATGTAGTGATTTGGTAGTATTACGAACAAGAGACTGTGCAAAGAGTTATCTTCTGATATTTCTAATGGCATAGCCTCTTATTTTAATAATTATAAATTGTCAATTATTTATAGCATAAAATTGACATTTGATTATCTCTGTACAATTTAAAAACTAATTCGTTTAGCATAAATGTAAACAATTAAATTAAATTATATGATATTAATTTTATCTGAAGAATTCGATCAATCAACCAACGATGTGATAGACTGGCTACTTTATTTTAATAAACCTTTTATTAGAATAAATGATACAGATATTTGCGAAATTATAAAGATAAAATTTGTGGAAAATAAAACTAAAATTGTAATAAAAGTTAACGATCAAAAAATAGATTTTGACGATGTGTCTGCTTATTGGTATAGAAGAGGATATTTTAGCATCAAAATTCCTGTTATTAAAAAAGAATCTCTTCCATTGTTGTATGATGATGTCAATAATTCCATAAAAAAAGAATTATATATTCTTGTTAATTTTTTGCACATATCTTTGCAAAATAAATACGGATTAGGTAGTTTTTTAGATAATCGTATAAATAAATTACAAACTCTTATTTTAGCAACAGACACAATTATATCATCTCAAAAAAACGTTATCAAGCAATTTCAACAAGATAAGAGCAATATTATTACAAAAGCAATTTCAGAAACCATAATGTTTGCGGTTCAAAATATGGGAACAATACTGTCTTACACAAATGTTGCAGAATGGCAAGAAATAGATGAATATAACAAATTCATATTTCCATCTCTTTTTCAGAGCAAAATAGACAAAAAATATGAACTACGAATATTTTACTTAGATGGTGATTTTTATGCAATGGCAATTTTTTCTCAAACAAATGATAGAACAAAAATTGATTTCAGAAACTATGATAATGTAAAACCAAACAGATGTATTCCATATAAGATTCCCACACAAATAAAAAATAAATTATGTAATTTTATGAAAAAGACGGGTTTTAAAACTGGATCTATTGACATGATAGTTAATAATAAAAATGAATATATTTTTCTTGAAGTTAATCCGATAGGGCAATATGGTATGACATCTATTCCTTGTAATTATTATCTTGATAAAAAAATAGCAAAGTATTTATGTCAGATAAAAACAACCAAATAGAAAAAAATAAACGAATACTTATAAAAAATAAAAAGAAATTACCTGTTTTTTATAGATATTCTATATGTAAGTATCATAACACTAATAATATTCTCAAACTTAATGGAAGTAGACAACATAATACCAAGTATTATATTGCATACCAATTTTACAAACCTATTGCAAATATAGAATAATAAATAATTAAATGGGAAAAAATGTATTCAAATTATTTTCAGATTGTATTCCTGTTAAAGGGTTCAGGCAAAGTATAATATACGATTTAGGGCGTAATAAATATACTATAATTCCAAATGATTTACATGAAATACTAACTAATTTTGAAGGAAAAACACTTTCAAGTATAAAAAAATATTATATTGGCAATGATTCTGTAATAAATGAATATTTTAGGTTTCTATGTGAGCATGAATATATATTTTGGTGTAATAAAAAAGACATTGCTAATTTTCCACCATTGACTTTTGAGTGGGATTATCCCGGTTATATTTCAAATGCAATTATTATACTCTACAATAATTTGATGTTTAATTTTAAGACAATTATATCAGAATTATCTGATTTAGGCTGTAGGAATATCATTTTACATATAAAGAATAAGATAGAAATGAATTATGTGAATGCAATGATAGAAATATTGAAAATATATCCTTATAAGCATGTAGAGATATTTATTCCTTATTCTGGTGAATTGAATAATATTAATATGTTAGAGAATATATGTCTACATAACACTGCCATAAATACGATAATTATTTATAACACCCCGTTTGAAAAAAAAATACAATCGGAAAAATTATCTTGGAATATTACTTTCTCTAAAAATAAAATGATAGATTATAATGTTATATCTAAACATAAATTTTCAATCAATATAGACACATTTAGCGAATCTCAAAAGTATAATCTTTTTTTCAATCGAAAACTTATTATATCAAGTTTAGGATATATCTTAAATTCGATTAATACAGATGATAATAAATATAATATATATAACATACCATTAAAATTGTTTGTAAATCAATAAAATAAAAAATATTTTAAGAGAATAAATTTTTATGTTATTACCTCTGTTGTGTGCCACAATTTGTGTTAATCCTATGATTTATTTGTTTAAAAAATAGAAGAAAGGAGTATAAATATTCATACTCCTTTCTGATAGATAACTATTCGTAATGACATAGAACTTCATTCCAAAACCATCCGAGATTCAGTATTGTTTGTCTGTCGGCATCACATACCATAGTGTGTTTGATTGCGCCACAAGATGTATATATAGTAAGTCCTGCACAACCTGCTGGTATATAAGCAACACTTGTACTACTATTTGCAGCAAATAATCCTACGCTGCAAACTAATGCTAATATAATTTTCTTAAT
>JAISNL010000089.1 GCA_031276235.1 Prevotellaceae bacterium
CTCCAGTTCGTCAATAATCAAACCGAGTTTCTCCAGCGCTTTTTTATCGGCTCCAACATAAAATGTTACTTTTTCCGGTACACTCGCCGTCGGTATAAAAACAACTTTTTTACCCGAACAGGCGTTGCCGGTAAAATCCGGAAACAGTGTTGCTACTCCGGAAAAATACGAAGCAAGAAACAGTTTTTTTATTTGTCCGTTTGCTTTATTTGTGCAGGCTTTTCCTGCGTTTTCATTATTGTTCATATATCTTTATTTTTAGAAATATTTTGAGTACAAAGGTAACATAAAAAAATCGATGTGCTTGCTTTAAAAGAAGCCGTAGCAAAAATAGCGATATCGCGTGAAAAATATTAACACAATGTACGCCGCCTGAAAGGATTTTTACCGGTTCAACTGCGTTTCACCGTTTGGCGCTTGATAAATGACGATTTCGCCTTTATTCATATTGCTTAATGTTTCTTATTCAATTTTATCGCAAAGATAGAACTGTTTTTTGAAACAGTCATTTATTTGAAAAATCATTTTCCCGAAACCCGAAATCAATATTAGCACGCAACTAATGCAGATTTAACGGATTTGCGCAGATTTTTCGATTTTATATTTTCCCATCGGCGTGCTGTAGCAGTTTTCTTTATCGTTCATCTTCTTCGTGATTAAAAATATTTTGCGGCGGCATACTGTTTTTATTCACCTCTTATTACAATAATTTATCTATTTGTTCTATTGCAGTCGATGTATTGGATGGTCTGGCAACCGGAGCACGCAGTTGTCCGCTTTTATCTATCAGCATGTAGGTAGGAAAACCGTTGATGTTGTGCGCTCCCATGAAAATTTTTGTGGCGTTTTCGTTCAAATAATAATTCTCGCCTTTGATGCGATCTTTACTGACAGTCTTTACCCAGTTTGCGACTGTTGACTGCAAACACAAATTGACAAAAACAACTTCTTTTCTGGAAAAGTATTCGTGCAGTGTGGGTGCATACTTCATCTGTTCCCTGCATGGGCCGCACCAGGTCGCCCAAACATCTATGTACAGTACTTTGTTTTTATACCGTTCAACCAAATACGGCAACACCTCCACTTCCGGCAAGGACGTAACCTGCTGCGTTTCTACGTCAAGATAAGAAACGCCTTTCAGTGTTTTTCCGGTTAGCGGCACCGGTTTTTTTGCACCGGCTAATTTTGTTTGGGCAAGAGATTTTATCTTTTCATTGAAAACGGGTTGCGAGAAAACAGCTTTCCATTCCGGTATGGAATCGTATAATTCCGGTTTTTCATTGATGATTTTTTTAGAAAACAAATAAAGCATCATGTCCCGGACAGTACCTCTCGGCGTTCTTTCCGACAGCTCTTTTATTACGGCCTGAAGCGCTGCGTTATATTCTTTTTGTTGGAGCAATTCTTGTATTTTTTCACTTCCACTTACAAGCGCATCTGTACAAGCATATACATGAGCGTCGAAATACATGGTTTGAAAATTTTTATCATTATATATATCAAATATGGAATCAGTAAAAACACCCCATTTGCTTTCTTTATCTGCGTAGTCTAACAGGAAATTTGCCACTATAAATTTATAATCACGAAACGCCCACTGTTTTACAAAATCATTCATTTCATTGCGCCGGGCATAGGCGGCAATCGTATCCTGCATGGCGCTAAAACTTTGTTTGATACTTGACAGATATTCGCCGGGAGGCGCCGCCGGATTAAATTCGGGAATCGGTAATTCGTATGCATACACAGTCCATCGGAATAGTTGCTCGTTGATTTTAGCGTTATCGCCGGAGAATGTAACCGCATCGCGCTGATATTGTTGAAATATTGAGCCGTCAATCGTTACAAACACCGAATCGCCCGGCGTAACATACAAATTGATAAATGAATTATCATACTGAATAGCCAGATTTTGGGCAAAAACATAATCGTGTGCCACACAAAATGTCCCTCCTGATGTGGTCAAATCTTGCGCAAACCGATGCCGCTCGCTCAGCGGGTCGCAAAAATTAACCAAAACGGATGTGGCATTTTCAGGCATGTTTTCCACTTTTCCGGCAATAACAGTTCGTTTGGGTTGCAGTTCACTACTTTTATGGGAACAGGAACTCAATAACGGGATAATGATTATTATCAAGTTGAAAAAATTTTTGCGTATCATAACGTTTTAATGCTTTTTGACTGCAAAGGTAATAATCTTTTCTTAATTCGTACTCAAAAAATTATGAAAAGATGGACAGTTCCTACAACAATGTATCTATTTATTCTATCCGCAGCCGAAACCGGCTTGATTACGTTTATATAATTAGATACGTTTATTCATTAAAAAAGAATTTCAGTCCGGCGGAGATATATAAAGACGGGGCAAAGTGGGGATAATTTTCCTGTATGTCGAAAAATGCTCTTAAAGTTCTGTCCTGAAAATAGGCTTCGCGTATCACGGCAACCCCTGCCGTAATTGGTATGGAAAACATTTTACTGACATATATTTCAGGTTGCAAACCGATAATAACAAGTTGTTTTGAAAATATTTTCGATACATTATTTCTGTCCACTACAGCAGTCATACCTTTTGCCTGCGCCATTAAGCGTACTGTATAGGTGTCGTTTATTTTCATTCCTGCCGATACCAGCCATGTATCATACAGGGATATTTTAAATTCAAATTGTTCACCGGTTTTCCAGTCAAGATATACGGAGGGGAATATCATAGGGTAGCCTAATACGTTATTCAGTGCCGCGCCAAAGCCAATGTCAAAATTCGGCGACATGCGCCGTATAAAGAGCGCTCCTGCCTGTGCCATAATACTGTTGGCATAAAATTGTGACAAGTCGGTATAAATACCCGCCCCCAATGATGTGGTAAACATCCACTTGGCATTTAGAGGGCGCATATGCGCAACGCCCAGTGATGAGTTGAGTAGCTGCGACAGACATTGATCATCTGAAAGCCCGGTATTATCCATTGATGCATATGTCGCGTTAATAGCTATAGCCCAGGCGGTTATTTGATTTAATTCATTTGTTTTCATATAAACCGGCGCTTGCACAAACAGGCTGGCGTCTTTAAAATCACCTCTGCCGCCGGTTTTAGTATTTGTGGCGTCACGATGATTGGACGACAGCATATATGAAGATTCTATTTGTATCTGTCCATAAAGTTGCGCATTGATGAGGAAGGCTGAGAATAATAAAATCAGGCTGTTTTTTCGTAAAATCGCTTTCAATAGTTCTTTGTGTTTGAGTAGTATTTTTTTGTTATATATCATTTTTCATCAATTTATTGAAAGAGCTATTTTCAGTAATGCAGGAAGTTCCAAATCATTTTCCTTAATAACGGAAAGTTGGGCTTTCCCTTTTTCGGTAAGTCTAAAATACATCTGTCGCTTATCGTTGTTGCCCAGTGTGCGTTGTATCAGCCCTTTTTTTTCGGCGGAGGCAATTACTTTCGAGGTATTGGAACAAGCCAGCCCTAAAAAGGAAGCCACTTCGCCGGACGTACAAGTACCTGATTTTGATAGGGTACAAAGCAACATGCCTTCGTTCAGCCCCAGCCCGTAGCGTCGTTGAAACATGTTTTCAAACTCCACAATTGCGCGGTAAATATCCCGTATTCGGCATAATATATCCATTATTTAAATATTTTATTTATAAAACGCATGCATCATGCAGTACTTAATATATTTGTCGCATTAGCAATTAATTCTTCAGCAATACCTCGTTAATGACTTTTTCCAATTGGGCTTTGCTCATCGCGCCCTGTGTCATTTGTGGCGACCCCTGCATCGGAATAAGCAGCAATGTCGGGATGCTGCGGATACTGAACGCGGCGGCCAGTTCCTGTTCCTGATCCGTATCTATTTTATAGATATGGATTTGACCTTCGTATTGTGCCGCCAGTTCTTCCAAAATAGGAGCAATCATTTTGCACGGCCCGCACCACGAGGCATAAAAATCAACAATCGCCGGCTTGTCGCCCAAATACTTCCACGTTTTCGGATTTTCTTCATAATTCACTACTTTTGACAGAAATGCTGCCTTGTTTAAATGTACTGTTTTCATGTTTTCTTCTGCTTTATTATTATTTGAGTTTTTATTCCATCGAAAATTTTTGCAAAGGTAAAAATTATTTTCTAAATGAACAAATTTCTTGCGGAAAATAATTTGTTAAAAGTTTAAATTAAACATTAAGGGATTGGTGAGAATGTAAACGGTTTAGTAGTTTGGTTTTGCTAGTTTAATGTTGTTATATTTTTTCAGGTGATGCTATGGCGGGATGGATGATAGGGTTGTAAGCATAATAATCGGGAACGCGGCGGTTATTTATGTTATCATAGATGTATATCTGTGCCATCGGCGGCCGCCCATCATCGAAAAACCGAAAATATACCGCATCCGCGTCAAATGATTTTGCTTTGTCTAAGGCTATGATAATGTAAGGAGATTTGTTTTCTGCTATATATTCCGATAATTTATCAAC
>JAISNL010000140.1 GCA_031276235.1 Prevotellaceae bacterium
ATTCTGTATTGCCAGCAGTTATTTACATTTGCGGGAATATTGATGCGTTCTTCGTCTTCGTTTTTTCTGCGAATATTTTCATCAACAGCCAGCCAGTCCTGAAATGGAAAAACGGCAAAAACAGTTTAATCGTCATGTTCAGCCAATAGCGAAATATGAAATTTTATCATTGTTTTTTCTTATTTTAAATAAATTTTTATGAAAAAATTTGGAAAATTGGTTGATATACATTACTTTTGTAGCCGAAATACGATAGACGAGATAAAATGAGGGACATAAAAGTCCCTTTCTTTATATCATTAAAGGCATGATAAACATTGAAAAAATAAAAGAAACAGTTGAACTGAAAATCGCAGGAAGCGATAAATTTATTGTTGATATTAATGTAAGCATGGACAATAAAATCAACATTATTGTAGATAGCGACAGCAGCGGAGTAAACATTAACGATTGCGCAGACATAAGTCGGGCAGTAGAAGATGTATTAAACAGAGATGATGAAGATTTTGAGATTGAAGTTGCTTCGGCAGGATTGAGCAGCCCGCTGAAAATGCTGCGGCAGTATCAAAAAAATATAAACAAAGATATTGATATTGTTTTTGCAAACGGGAGAAAACTTACAGCAAAACTTGTTGAAGCCGCCGCAGACAGTATTGATGTAGAATATGAAGAAAAAATAATTGCTGAAAACAAAAAACGTAAACAGACAATAACAAAAAACGAAACAATAATGCTTAATGACGTTAAGTCGGTGAAGGCAGTTGTTTTATTTAAAAATTAATAATAATAAATGCAGATAAAAAATATATGGAAAATCTAAATTTAGCTGAAAGTTTTGCCGAGTTTAAAGAACTGAAAAATATTGATCGCGCCACAATGATAGGCGTTATAGAAGATGTTTTTCGTAATTTGCTGGCAAAACAATATGGCTCAGCCGACAATTTTGACATAATTGTGAACGATGCAAAAGGCGATTTTGAAATATGGAGAAATCGAACGGTAGTAGAAAATGTAACAAACAGCACTACGGAAATATCGCTTTTAGAAGCGCAAAAAATTGATGAATCGTATGAAATAGGCGAGGAAGTATCAGAACCAATACGGCTTGCAAGTTTCGGACGCCGCGCAATATTGGCTGTGCGCCAAAATCTGGCGGGGAAAATAATGGAAATAGAAAAAGCAAATATTTTCAAATATTATACCGAGCGCATAGGTGAAATTGTTGTTGGAGAAGTTTATCAGACATGGAAAAAAGAAACCTTATTGCTTGATGACGATGGCAATGAACTTATTCTTCCAAAATCAGAACAGATACCTTCAGACTTTTTCAAAAAAGGCGATACGGCAAAAGCCGTAA
Organism: Prevotellaceae bacterium; assembly: GCA_031276235.1. Classification (GTDB taxonomy): domain Bacteria; phylum Bacteroidota; class Bacteroidia; order Bacteroidales; family UBA932; genus JAIRKV01. Next base: position 1,358 of record JAISNL010000140.1, read on the forward strand.
TTTTGCGCGTTGAAATGAAAAACAACAATCCTTTCGTCATACTTTCGCGTACAGCGCCCGAATTTCTGGAACGCATGTTTGAACAGGAAGTTCCTGAAATTTTTGAAGGACTTATTACAATCAAAAAAATAGTGAGAATACCCGGAGAACGCGCAAAAGTAGCGGTTGAATCGTATGACGACCGAATAGATCCTGTCGGCGCTTGCGTTGGCGTAAAAGGTTCGCGTATTCACGGCATTGTTCGCGAATTGCACAACGAAAATATAGATGTTGTGAACTATACATCCAATTTACAGTTGTTTGTACAACGCTCGCTTGCTCCTGCAAAAATAACATCCATAAAGATTAATGAAGAGAAAAAACAAATCAACGTATTTCTAAAACCGTCAGAAGTTTCGCTGGCAATAGGCAAAGGCGGCATGAACATAAAACTTGCCAGCATGCTCGCAGGCTATGATATCGATGTATATCGCGAAACAGCCGAAGAAGAAGAAGATGTAAATCTTGACGAATTTACAGATGAAATTGAAAACTGGGTTATAGACGAACTGAAACGAATTGGTTGCGACACGGCAAAAAGCGTACTGAACATACCTTTTAACGATTTGTTGCAGCGAGCCGATTTGGAAGAAGAAACTTTGAAAGAAGTGATAAACATTCTGAAATCCGAATTTGAAGAAGAACGCAAATAATAAATCATAAACCAAAATCATCATAAAACACAATACGGAAATTTAAAAGGAGAATTTGCAAATATGGCAGAAACAAATATCAGAATAAGCAAAATAATGAAAGAATTTAATATCGGATTGGCTTCGCTTGTTGAATTTTTGGCAAAAAAAGGAATAGAAACAGAATCTAATCCCAATTCAAAAATTTCTGATGAAGCATATAATCTTGTGAAAGATGCTTTTGGTGATGATAAAACTTTGAAAGAAGCGGCAAAAGGCGTGATTATTCCCCAAAAAAAGAAACAGGACTTTGTTGCGGTTACAATAGATGAATTACATGCAGACAGAAAAGAAGAAGAACGGGAAGAATTGCCGGAAGAAAAAGAAATTCTTATAAAACATTCGACAATCGAAAAACCAAATATAAAAATTATTGACAAAATAGACCTTACCCCGAAAGTAAAAACAGTAACTAAAACAGAAGAAACGCCAAATACAGAAACATCAAAGCCACAGGAAACAGTAGAAACAGTAAAAGAACAGACCGACACAAACAATACAAATACAGAAAAACAGGTTAAAAAGGTTGAAGAAATAAAAATAGAAGTAGAAAAAATACAGTCGCCGAAAATTATAGATAAAATAGAAATACCTGAAAAAACGAAAAACAAAAAACATAAAAATAAAAAAGGTAAAAAACCAAACAAACAGGAACAGCAAAAACCTGTAGAGCAAAAACAATATCAACAATCACAACCTGTAGCACAGAAACAAACTACGCAGGAACAGCCTGTTGCACAACAGCCGCGCGAAGAAAAACAAGATAATTTTATCCCTACCAAAGTTGAAAAATTAACAGGACCTGTACTTACAGGCGAAAAAGTAGATCTCTCACGATTTGAAAAACAACCTAAACCCGAAAATCGAAAAGAACAGCGAGCAAAACGTCAACGCGAACGGGTTACCGGAGTAAAAGGAGTAAAAATAAACATAGCAGAAGAAAAACGAGGAGGAAAAAACAACGAATCAAAAAAAGAAAAAAGCAGGAAGAAAAAAGATTACCGTCCTCCAGTTCGCCGTGAAGTCAACACAGATGAAATACAACGTAAAATAAAAGAAACACTGGCGCAGCTTACAGAAAACAAAGGCAAAACAAAAACATCCAAACATCGCCGCGAAAAACGCGAAGCAATAAACACACGAATGCAGGAAGCGCATGAAATGCAAATAATAGAACAAGCCACGCTCAAAGTAACAGAATTTGTTACTGCCAGCGAACTTGCAAATATGATGAAAGTTCCCGTGTTGAAAATAATAGAAGCATGTATGAACCTCGGATTAATGGTTTCAATCAACCAGCGATTGGATGCAGAAGCCCTTGTTCTTGTTGCCGAAGAATTCGGATTCAATATAGAATTTGTAAGTGCAGGATTGCAGGATGCAGTGAAAACAGAAGAAGATACACCTCAAGATTTATTGCCACGTCCGCCAATTGTAACAGTGATGGGACATGTTGACCACGGGAAAACATCATTGCTTGACAATATCAGAAAAACAAATGTCATTGCAGGCGAAGCCGGAGGAATAACCCAACACATCGGAGCATACAACGTAGAACTTGCCAATGGACGCCGCATCACATTCCTCGACACTCCGGGACACGAAGCATTTACAGCAATGCGCGCACGCGGAGCAAAAATTACAGACGTGGCAATTATAATCATCGCCGCCGATGATGCCGTGATGCCGCAGACAGTAGAAGCAATAAATCACGCCATGGCAGCCGGAGTGCCAATGGTATTTGCAATCAATAAAATAGACAAACCCGGAGCAAACATAGATAAAATAAAACAAAAACTTGCCAGCATGAACCTTGCAGTCGAAGATTGGGGAGGAAAATATCAATGTCAGGAAATATCGGCAAAACAAGGCTTGAATATTGACAAATTGCTTGAAAAAGTTTTGCTCGAAGCCGACATGCTCGAACTCAAAGCCAATCCAAATAAACGGGCAAACGGCTCTGTGATAGAATCGGCGCTTGATAAAGGTCGAGGATATATAGCAACCGTTCTGGTAGAAAACGGTACTCTCAAAGTAGGAGACGCAATGCTTTCGGGATGCACTTGCGGAAAAATCAGAGCAATGTTCAACGAGCGCGGACAACGGGTAGAAGAAGCAAGTCCCAGTACGCCAGTCATTGTGTTAGGACTCAACGGAGCGCCTGCCGCAGGTGAAACTTTTAATATAATGCAGGACGAACGCGAAGCGCGCGAAATAGCAAACAAGCGAGAACAACTGATTAGAATACAGGGAATACATGCGCAACCGCACATAACGCTTGACGAAATAGGTCGCCGTATTGCTATCGGCAATTTCAAAGAACTGAACATAATTATCAAAGGCGATTTTGACGGTTCGATAGAAGCCATGTCAGACTCGATGATGAAATTATCAACCGAAGAAGTTCAAGTAAACGTAATACATAAAGCCGTAGGCGCAATATCAGAATCGGATGTTTTGCTTGCAGTTGCATCAAATGCCGTAATTATAGGATTTCAGGTTCGCCCAAGCGCTAATGCGCGTAAACTTGCAGAGAACGAGAAAATTGAAATTCGATTATATTCGGTAATCTACCACGCTATAAAAGAAGTAGAAACAGCAATAGAAGGAATGCTTGAACCTGTAGTAAAAGAAGAAATTACATCTCTGGTTGAAGTGCTAAACACATTCAAAGTTGCAAAAGTAGGAACAATTGCGGGAGGAATAGTTCGCGAAGGCAAAATAACTCGTTCTGCAAAAATACGTTTAATCAGAAATGGAGTTGTTGTTCACGATGGAACACTCGGTTCGCTAAAACGCTTCAAGGATGATGTGAAAGAAGTTGCATCAGGCTACGACTGCGGATTGAATATCGAAAAATTTGATGATGTAAGAGTAGGCGATATCATCGAGGCATACGAAAAAATAGAAGTAAAACGCAAACTGTAATATTTTCAAAATATTGCTTTGAAATATATTGAAGTTTATTGTATTAGATAAACAGTTGTCCCTTACTAACCGCCAAAACTGTTTATTATATAACCTCTAAAAATTAATTATACAAATAGTTTTGAGATTATGTATTAACGGCATTTCGCTACACAGCCTTGACAGAATTTTAAATTCCATCAAGGCTGTATTTGTCTGTATTTCTCCGAATTTTCAAGCATAAAATCAATAAATTCATTCAGCGTAACCAATAAATCGGAGAAGCAACAACACATAAACTTTATACCGTGCAAAGCATAATTCGGGAAATTTATTTACATTTGTGATAAATAAATGTTACGATGAGTTTAATTATTAAGTGTTTTTTACCTGTACTTGCTTATTTAACAGGTTCAATTTCAACAGCGATTTTTGTCGGTAAACGATTTTTTAAAATTGATATCAGGGATTACGGCAGCAAAAATGCCGGCGCAACAAATATTTTGAGAGTGCTTGGACCTCAAGCCGCTCTTCCCGTTTTTATTTTTGACTTATTAAAAGGCGTAATTGCAGTTTTGCTTGTGCGTCTTACCGATTTGCAGCACGAAACAAATACCTATGTGAGTTTTCAGATTCTGCTCGGTATTTGCGTTGTTGTCGGTCATATATTTCCCTTATTTGCAAATTTCAAAGGCGGAAAAGGAGTTGCCACAACAGCAGGAGTGATTTTGGCAATGCATCCTTATGCAATGTTGATGGTATTCGGAATTTTCGGACTCTGCCTTCTGATAAGCCGCTATGTTTCGTTGAGTTCGATAACTGCTGCAATCTGTTTTCCTTTAATCGTAATTATTGTTTTCGGTGAAATTTTCAACAAATACGAAACATTGACAATGAAAATATTCAGCCTTGTAGCTTCAGGCATGATTATTATTACGCACCGCAACAATATCAAACGCTTGCTGACAGGCACAGAAAGCAAAATCAGTTTTAGCAAAAAACAGCCTCCCGTTGCGGAAACTGTAACTGATAAAGTGAACACATAAATAACTTGCCGTGATTATTTTTCACAAAATAGATTAATATTTATACCTTTGCACCGAAATTAACACTAATATCAACATCAGAGATGAAAATAAAAATATCAACAGTAATATTGTTTACGGCGATTTTTTTTGTATCATGTACAAAAAAATATTCAGTTTTTATAAGCGGAACATTTGATAACATATCGAATGAAAAAATAGTAATAGAACAAAAAACGGCGTCCCTCATGTTCTTTTTGGATTCAATAGAAGTAAAGACTGACGGCAAATTTTCGACCAGCGTAAAAATTCTTTCCGCCGAGCCTGCATTTCTCAGCATAAAGAATAAAAAAGGAAAACAATTATTGATGCTTCTTGCCGAAGATGGCGAAAAAATTAATATTAAATACAAAAACGGAAACTACACGGTTGAAGGCTCGCAAGGTTCGATACATGTTAAGGAACTTCACGAAACATTAGGCAAAACCGTACAAACAATAGATTCGTTAAGCAAAATAATAAACAGAGAAACAATATCCGATGCCGATTTGCAAGTAGCAAAAACAACGCTTGCAAAAAAAATTATAGACCAAAAACGCAATAACGTACGGTTCGTTGTAAGCCACCCAAAATCGTATGCATCGATATTCGCACTGTATCAGCAATATCCTAACGGAGCAAAAATATTCAACGACGAAAACGATTATTTATATTATAAAATAATTATTGATTCGATGGATACAAAATATTCACATGCGGAATATATGACTGTTGTAAAACGCGATTATAATGAAATGCAACGGTTGCTGAATTTGAAAAACAAGCTTGAATCGCAGCCTGTTGAAGAAATATCTTATCCCGATATAGAATTACCCGACAGAAACGGAAAAAAAATAAAACTTTCGTCTTTACACGGCAAAACCATTCTGCTAACATTCTGGAGTTCGGAAATTAAAGATAATCAATTCGACAATAGAACATTAATCAATATTTACGAACAATATCATTCAAAAAATTTTGAAATATATCAAGTTTCTTTCGATACCGAACGTGATTTGTGGCTGCGAGCAATCAACAATCAAAACCTGACATGGATAAATGTTTGCGATTTCAAAGGTTCAAACAGCATTCCGTTTGGATTGTATAATATTAAAAAATTGCCATCAAATTTTATAATCGACAAAGATGGACAATTTGTAGCGCGAGATGTTTTCGGCGAACAACTGGAAAATACAATTAAATCACTGTGCCTGCAAGATAAATGAAAATCAACTCAGAAATCAATAATAATCATTCGACAAAAATATATTTTGCCGCCGATGTTCATCTCGGTTTACGTGCAGGCACAAATACGGCAGAACGTGAAAAGGCTTTTGTAAACTGGCTTGACAACATAAAAGCAGATGCCGAAATGGTTTTTTTGCTTGGCGATATTTTTGATTTCTGGTTTGAATATAAATATGTTGTTCCTCGCGGATTTACCCGCGTGCTTGGCAAAATTGCCGAATTGACCGATAACGGAATTCCCGTACATTTTTTAACCGGAAATCACGATATGTGGACATTTGATTATCTCGAAAATGAAACGGGAGTAACAGTTCATAAACACCCTTTTGAAATAATCCTGCATGGCAAAACATTTTTTCTCGCACATGGAGATGGACTTGGAAACGACGACAAAAAATATATGTTTTTGAAGCGCCTGTTTTCGTGTAAACCTGTTCAGCGAATATTTGCATTTTTGCACCCGCGCATTGGAATAGGAATAGCGCAAACATGGTCTAATCACAGCAGATTGAGCAAAGGACTGTCTGAAACTTTTAACGAAAATACCGACAGGCTGCTTGCCTTTGCAAAGCAGAAACTTACCGAAAAACATATTGATTTTTTTATTTTCGGACACCGACACACGCCAATACAGGTAAACTTATCAAACGGCAGTATTTTCACAATAGCAGGAGAATGGATTCACGGCAAAGAATATGCCGTTTTTGATGGTAAAACACTGACAATGCATAGATTTTGATATATTTCCTTATGTATGTCCAATTTTGTATATGAAATGAATGGGCTTAACATTTCCAAATCTGCATAATTGATAATTCCATAGAAAAACACATTCTTCTAATACAAGCCAACAAATAAAACATCCCGCACAAATGCAACTTGTGCGGGATGTTTTATATTTATTTATTCACTATTCGCAATTACATTCAAAGTTGTAGTTTACTTCGTATGCGCCTAATTCTATTTGAGATTCCTGTATGCGAGGACTGCTTCAGGCTAAAGCCTTCGCAATGCCGCGCTGCGTCTTGCTTCGTCTTTGCACTACTCTCAACGACAAAGCAATCCAAAAACCAAAAAAAACTATTCCCCCCTCAAAAAAAAATTTTTTTTTAACATTCATCTCCGAACGTTTTTTGTCCTATAATTTACATTATGTTAAGTTTCGAGAACAGATTATCAGTGAGTTAGACGTTTTTTCGTGAAAAATATTTTTTTTTGAAAATTTGTAATTAATTAAAATTTAATTACTTTTGTGTTTCCAAACTTAACATAATGTAAATTATAGGACAAATACACGGTTATATCAGTAAAATATAGGAAATTATGACAAAGATACAAAATATATTGAATAACAAGCTCCAATTAGCATATTTTGGAGATTATTTTGTTATGCTTTATGAAAATGTTGTCGTAAACCTGCGCCGTTTTGGCGTAAACCGACGCCGTTTTGGCGCAAACCAACGCCGTTTTGGCATAAATCTACGTAGCTTTGGCATAAATCTACGTAGCTTTGGCGTAAATCTACGTAGCTTTGGCATAAATCTACGTAGCTTTGGCGTAAATCTACGTAGCTTTGGCGTAAATCTACGTAGCTTTGGCGTAAATCTACGCAGCTTTGGCATAAATCTACGTAGCTTTGGCATAAATCTACGTAGCTTTGGCATAAATCTACGTAGCTTTGGCATAAATCTACGCAGCTTTGGCGTAAATCTACGCAGCTTTGGAACATGAAATTAAAAATTAATAACGTCCGAAGAAACGGACACTAACATTAAGAAAAATGAATAGAAAACAATCATTCGCGGAAACGCAAACGCAAGCCAAAGAACAAAAGTTTGGCTACACAGGAACGGGAAATCCCAGAAGGCAAAGGTTACGCCACGCTAATGTGTGGACAGTATTATTGATTTCGGTTTTGCTGCTGACAGCATCATGCGCTGAAAAAAGCACATATTCAGAGCAAACGGCAAAAAACGAACAGACAGTTAAGCAATATTTTGAACATTTTAACAATCATGACTGGCAAAAAATGGCAGATATGTATGTTGATAACGCCGAATTTAAAGATCCTGCGGTTGGAACAGAAATTTTTAAGATGCCAAAACAGGAAATTGTTGCAAAATATTCGGAATTGGGCGAAATGTTTCCCGACCTGAAAGATAGGGTGATTAAAACCTATCCTTCTGGCGACAAGCACATTATTGTGGAATTTGTGACGGCAGGAACTGCGCCCGACAGTTCAAAGATGGAAATGCCTATCTGCACAATTTTTACTGTTGAAAACGGTAAAATAACACAGGATTTATCTTATTATGACAATTTTTGATAACGAAAAAGAATAAAAATAATTAATAACATCCATACAAAATGGACAAAAAAAAATCACACAATGGATAAAAGAGAAATAACAGTTAAAAAGTATTTTGAACTTTTCAACAATCATGAATGGCAGAAAATGGCTGATATGTATGTTGATAACGCCGAATTTAAAGACCCTGCGGTTGGAACTGAAATATTTACAATGACAAAAGCGGAAATTGTTGCAAAATATTCGGAAGTGGGCGAAATGTTTCCCGACCTGAAAGACAGCGTAATTGAAACCTATCTGTCGGGCGACAAACACATTATCGTGGAATTTGTGACGGAAGGAACTGCGCCTGACGATTCAAAAATGGAATTGCCGATATGCACAATTTTCACAATTGAGAATGATAAAATAACAAAGGACTTTTCGTATTTCGACAATTCTCAAGGCTAATACTTTGCCAAAGATTGGCGAAACAAAAATCCCCGCTCACACAGCCGACAGCGCTGCACTGAACGGGGATTTTTTTTTGTACGCAAAACAGTAGCCGCTAAAATTTCGTTGGTAGCGTCAAACATTAGCGATGCGAAAGCACTTCTTTTCAACACATTGATATGCCATGATTTTCAGGATTTGGAATAATTAAAATCGGACTGTTTAATTTTTGATTAATTTTGCGCCGATTATTATGAACGAAAAACGTAAAATAGCCTTTTGTACGCTTGGTTGCAAACTCAATTTTTCGGAAACATCTACGCTTGCCCGTAAATTTCTCGAAAACGATTTTATACGCGTAAATTCGGATCAAATAGCAGATGTGTATGTTGTAAATACCTGTTCGGTAACCGAAAATGCAGATAAAAAATGCCGACAGTTACTGCGCAAACTTGCAAAACAGGCGCCCAATGCAATTATTGTGGCAACAGGCTGTTACGCTCAATTGAAACCAGAAGAATTAGCCGCAGTTGAAGGCGTAGATATTGTGGCAGGCGCCGATATGAAAGGAAATATTTTTGAATATGTAAATTCCATACAGGAGAAGAGAAAAGCAAGAATTTTTTCGTGCGAAATAAACGAAACCCAAAGTTTTTTCAAAGCTTTTTCAGTTGGCGACCGCACTCGTTCATTTCTTAAAGTTCAAGATGGCTGCGATTATAATTGTGCATACTGTACAATTCCAATGGCACGCGGCAAAAGCAGAAATATTTCTATCGAAGAAGTTTGCGGCGAAGCTCAAATTATCGCCAATTCAGGAGTGAAGGAAATTATTATTACAGGCGTAAATACCGGTGATTTTGGAAAAACGACAGGCGAAACGTTTTTGGATTTACTGAAGAAACTGGAAAATGTAGAAGGTATTGAACGTTACAGAATATCGTCGATAGAACCGAATTTGCTGACAGACGAAATTATTGATTTTGTTAGCCGCTCAACAAAATTTTTGCCTCATTTTCACATACCTCTGCAATCGGGTTGCGATAAAATTCTTGCCTTAATGCGGCGAAGGTACACTACAAACTTTTTTGCGCAACGCATAAATCATATCCGCAAACTGATTCCGGGCGCTTTCACAGGAATTGATGTAATTGTTGGATTTCCAACCGAAACTGACGAAGATTTCAATCTTACATATAATTTTTTGAAGGAAATAAAGCCTGCTTTTCTCCACATTTTCCCTTATTCGGACAGAGCAAATACAGTAACTTCAACAATGGAAGGGAAAATATCGCACAATATAAAAACTGTGCGGGCAAACAAATTGAAAAATTTATGCAAAACGCTTCATTCCGAGTTTTATAAACTCAACACAGGTAAAACGGTAAAAGTTTTGTTTGAAAACGCCCGACACGGCGAAATGATGTGCGGATTTTCGGAAAACTATATAAAAGTTGAAATTCCTTACCAAAAAGAACTGACAGGAAAGATTGTTCAAATCGAAATTACCGCCATCGCCGAAAACGGTAATGCAACAGGCAGATTAATTGGTTAGCCGTCAACAGTTTTTTCCTAATCAATTCAGAAGCATTTAAGGAATGATATTTTGGGCGTAAAGGTCAAAATTCTGCATTATTTTCCTATACAAAATTTTGAAAATATATTTCCTAAAATTTCGTCGGTAGTAATGCTTCCTGTAATTGTGCCTATGTGGAAAATGCAATCGCGGATATCAAGAGCAAGCAAATCGTGAGGAATATTTTGTTTCAATCCGTTTTGTATTCTGATTATAGACGAATGGGCATTTTGCAGAGCTTCCAAATGCCTCATGTTTGTTACAATAACATCGTTAGAACCAATTTCCGGTATTTGAGCCGTTTCTATCAAAATATTTTGCAACAATTCCATATTTAATTTTTCTTTAGCCGAAATGCTTATCTGTCGTATTTCGTTATTGCTTATTATATTTGGTATTAAGGCAGATTCGTTTATGTCTGTTTTGTTATATGCGATAATAAGTTTTTTGTTTTTACAGCGTTCAAGCATTTCGGGCAGCATTTTTTCAGTATTTTCCATATTTTGCGATACGTCAATGACCCAAAGTACAATTGAAGCCTGCTCAATTTTATTATATGTGCGTTCAATTCCCATATTTTCTATTTTGTCTTTTGTGTTGCGTATTCCGGCGGTATCAATAAATCGAAACATTAGTCCTCCGATATTTGTTGTATCTTCAATAGCATCTCGCGTTGTGCCGTGAATTTCGCTCACTATTGCGCGTTCTTCGTTCAGTAAAATATTCAGCAATGTTGACTTTCCCACGTTGGTTTCGCCTACAATAGCAACGGGAATACCGTTTTTAATAGCATTGCCCACATCAAATGATTTGCACAGTTTGGAAATATATTTTTCTATATTAATTGCAAGTATGCCAAGTTCTCTTCTGTCTGCAAATTCAACATCTTCTTCATTAAAATCAAGTTCAAGTTCGATAAGCGAAGCAAATTCAACTAATTTTTGACGGATATTTTGCAGTTCGTTCAAAAATTTTCCGCGCATTTGATTCATTGCAACCATGTGAGCTGCACGAGATTCTGAACTTATTAAATCTGCAACGGCTTCGGCTTGGCTCAAATCCATTTTTCCGTTTAAAAATGCGCGTTGAGTAAATTCTCCTGCCTGAGCAAGCACACAACCGTTTTCTATAAGCAATTTCAATATTTGCTGCTGAATATATACCGAACCGTGGCACGAAATTTCTACCGTATCTTCGCCCGTATATGAATGTGGCGCTCGAAATACGCTGACAAGCGCGTCATCAATAATCTCATTTTTGCAGTTCTTTATTCGTCCGAAAATTATTGTATTTGACTGTATGTCGCCCAAATTTTTATTTTTATCGCAAGCGCGAAAAATTTTATTGACATTTGCTATAGCATTATTGCCCGAAACTCTTATCACGGCAATGCCTCCAATGCCCGCAGCAGTTGATATGGCGCAAATTGTAGATTGACTCATTTAATGTATTTTTTTGCAAAAATATATATTATGCATCAATTTTATGATTCTTTGCGCTGTAATTATGTTAATTTAAAATTTGTATCTGATTAATAAATATTCAAATAGATTATTACACATACCGTTCGCAGTATTTACCAAATCGGAAAATTTTAAAATCTTATTTTCATTTACAGTTTTTAATTTATAAGATTTGCTTATTTTTTGCTTAAACAGTAGTACTTACCAATAACATCACGATATTGAGAAACTTTAAGAAAACAGGATATTTCTGCATATTCGACAAAATAATCAAATATTTTTAACTATTGTTTAACATATTTTATTATTTTTGTAAAAATAATCTCGCAAAAATGAATATGCTAAAAACAAATATTATGCTTGCGCTATTTTTTGCGGTTGCAGTTAATACTCATGCTCAAAACAGTACTTATGCAGTTGGAGCGCGTTCGGCAGGCATGGGAAATGCCGGCGCTGCAAAGGTTGATGTATGGTCAACAGTAACAAATCAGGCTGCGTTGACTTTGTTGCCGAATGTTGAAATTTCTGCTTATTATAAAAACAGTTTCGGGATGTCTGAGCTTTCGTTGAACGCTTTATCTGTAGCAATTCCCACTAAAGCAGGCGTTTTTAGCGGTTTGGTAGCGCATTTCGGTTTTTCTGAATATAGCGAAAATAAATTTGCAGTTGCCTATGCAAAACGTATTTGGCGAATGCTTTCGCTAAGCGCACAAATAAACTGCAACAGTTTACATTTTACAAATGCCTACCAAAATGCAACGGCAATAAGCGGCGAGGTCGGTTTATTTGCCGATTTGGCTGATAATTTTTATGTCGGCGCTCATGTTTCCAATCCTGTAAAATCATCGCTGTCGATAGAAACCAAGAAATATCTTCCTGTCCGATACAAAATAGGAACGGCTTATAAGCCAATATCATCACTTTTGATGTGCGCCGATTTTATTTATGACGACAGCAGCGATGTTTCGTTTTGCGGAGGAATGGAATATTTTCTTTTAGAGCAATTGTGTTTACGTGCGGGAGCATCTGTAAATCCTGAACTTTTCACTCTTGGCGCAGGTTACCGTTATCAGCAGTTTAATTTTGATGTTGCCTTCAATTATCACAATGTGCTTGGAAATATAAGCAGTATAAGCATTTCTTATAAATTCAACAAAAAATGAAACATTTTGCCTTTATATTACTTATGCTGATGATTTGCGTAGAAAATCATGCGCAGGAAAGCGAAATTGACCCGATGAAAATAATCATCGATATGGTTGAAGAAGTCGCCACATCCAACGAAGACGAAAATGCCGAAATTGATTTGGAACAGATATACGAACAGTTTGCTAATTTATTGAATAATCCTGTTGATTTGAACTCCGCCACGCGAGCAGATTTGGAACAGTTGTACATACTCAGCGATTTTCAAATTTTTTCTGTTTTGGAATATATCAAAAGCAACGGTAAAATGCTCAGCAAATATGAACTTGCCTTTGTTTACGGGTTCGACAGTCGCATAGCCGAAAGTCTTTATCCCTTTGTTACTGTTGCATCAGGCAGTGAATATTCGAGAATATCGGATACAGCCAAACTCAAGGATATGATTGGTCGCGGTAGGCATCAAATTATAGCCAGAGCAAAGCAACTTGTTGAAAAGCAAGCAGGATATAAAGACGATGCAACAACAAAATTTCAAGGCTCTCCACTGTCGCTTTATGTGCGCTATACCTTTCAATATGCCGACAGGCTGAAATGGAACATAACAACAGAAAAAGATGCAGGCGAAAAATATTTGGATTTTATTTCGGGACATGTTCAGTATGATTCAAAAAAGTTTTTGAAACGTTTGATTGTCGGTGATTTTCAGGCGCAGTTCGGTCAGGGACTTGTGCTGTGGAACGGTTTTGGATTAAACAAATCGGCTACGGGAACTGCCGTACGCAAACGTGCGCGCGGCATTTACGGATATTCATCAACAGACGAAAACAAATATTTCAGAGGAGCGGCTGCAAATATGGAAGCAGGTAAATTTAATATTTCAATATTCGCATCATACAAAAACAGAGATGCAACAACTGCCGACAGCACAGATAAAATCTTCACAACATTGCAAACAACAGGATTGCACAGAACAAACAGCGAAATAAACAATAAAAACTCAGTGAGCGAAACAGCGCTTGGCGGAAACATAAATTACGAACACAAAAATCTGCGTGCAGGCATTACGGCAATATGGCATAAATTCGGCGCTGATTATGTGCGCAATATTCAGCCATACAATATGTTTGAACTTAACAAATCATCCAATTACAATTATTCGGCAGATGTGCAATGGATGTGGAAACGCATGATACTATTTGCCGAAACAGCTTTCGATGCCAATATGAAACATGCAGGTATTATGGGAGCAACATTTGGATTGGAACAAAACATACAACTGTCGCTGCTGTACAGAAATTATGCACGAGACTATCAGTCGCTGTATGCGCAAGGCTTTACCGATGGAATTAAAACCGGCAATGAAGACGGATTTTTTATAATGACAACCTTCTCGCCTTTAAGAAATATGAATTTTTCAGGATATTTCGACATATTTACTTTCCCATGGTTGAAATACAGAACAAATGCACCATCCGAAGGTTATTCCTATGCCTTTAGAATTGACTATTCGCCAAGCCACGATATTAAAATGTACGTTAATGTGAAACAAAAAAGCAGTAAGGAAAATTATACTCCCGCCGATGAACATATAGCCAAAACCGTTAATAAATACATCTTTCGCGTAAATTACAATATTAATTATACGCTGTTCGGAAAATTAATGCTGCAAAACAGAATCGAATATGCCACATTCAAACGCATGAATGAAACAGGAGAAAATGGATTTATGATTTTTCAGGATGCTGCATATCGCTTCACACAATTTCCTCTTAACGTTTCACTGCGATACGCTTATTTCAATACCGACAGCTGGAATACCTGCATATATACTTACGAAAGCGATATGCTTTACGCATATTCAGTTCCCGCATATTACATGAAAGGACAGCGATTTTATCTTAATTTACAGTATTCATTAACAAAACGGATAAAGTTATGGATGAAAGCATCTCAAACAATTTACAAAAATCGCGAATCAATAAGCAGCGGAACAGCCAAAATTGATGGAAACAAACAAACGGAAATAAAAGCGCAGATAATCATAAAACTGTAAAATATCAGGCGGCATAATACAATGTATGACATTATCAGGTAAAAATAAAAGCGCAATATTTTATATCACGCTTTTAGTATCAACACTACAGCTTCATTCCACTAATTTTCGATGGCAAAACTTGAAACAATTAAATTTTTTTCATCAAGCGCATTCGGATTTTTCACTGTTATTCCGTACTGTCCTGCCTGTTTTTCGTTTAAAGTAATAAGGTACGAACTTGTACCGTATTTTTTTGCCGAAAACTCTACATAATTCAGATTGTTTGATGAACCGCCGCCGAATGTACTTGCAGATGAAACTTCTGCCCTGCGCTCATTCTTTTTTTCATCAAATTTGAATATTGATATTACGGCAATAGGATCAGTATTATTATCTACCGCTTTAATCACAAATTTGAAATCATCAGAACTTTTCAATACCCTTTTGGCGCAGCAACCTTCAACTGTAATTCTGGATTTAACAGATCCTATACCTGTTAAATAAACGCTTGCACCTGCTTTTGTTTTTACCTTAACCGTATTTTTTTCCAAAATACCAAGCGACTCACCGTCCTTTACTACAAGAACTTCTCCTGTAAAGTCAGGCTCTTCTATCTCTTGCGCATACGAAAGCAGGCAAACAGAGATAAAACAAACGATTGTTAATACAACTTTTTTCATACATGTATATTTTTAATATTTGGCTGCAAATTTACATCTAATTTTGATTTTACATCTATTCGGATAAAAAAATTGCCGAATATCTGAATTTTGTTGGTAAGGAGTAGCGCCCGCATAAAACATAAACACATATTATACAAAGTTGATAATATCAGTCAAACTGTATAATATGTGTTTATTATTTTGCGGTATTAATGATAACTGTTAATGCTGTAACCGTA
>JAISNL010000003.1 GCA_031276235.1 Prevotellaceae bacterium
ACGCTATCTTCCTCCTTATTCGCTTGATTTAACCCTGTTGAGCGAATCTGGTGGTATATGCGAAAAAGTATCACACACAATCGATATATTTCAACTATGTATGAACGAATTGGAAAATTCTGGAGGCTGTTTTCCAAAATGCTTAAACCAAATCAAACTCTTAAAACTATTTGTGCAATTAATTTGTAGAGATTATATAATTGTTTGAGGATTTCTGTCGTCAACATTAGCGGGTGTAAGGCAAAATGAAAGTAATTCACCTTTATCATTTTTGTGCTGTCAATAAAGGTTATACCTGTACATTTCCAGAAACAGACTGTATTCAGAAAAAACATTACAGGCATGAAAACGCGATGTTCGATTTGAATAAAACGATTGTATGACAATACGTTTTGAAATTCTTGTTTCAAATGGACACAACTATAGTGCAGGAAATAATGTTTGAAGTTTTTGAAACTTCCGAAGTGATAAAGCAAAAGGATGGTGATTATTTCGCTCTCTGACATTGTACATGGACGGTTGCGTTTTGTGCCGTCATCCTCCAATTTTGGTATTACTGCCAACTTTTATGACAATTCTTTGCAAAAATCATCTACTATACAAAAAATTGCTGTAATTTTGTCGTCGGTAAGTATACTCATAATCAAATGTAATTATTTATTAATTAATCAAGTACAAAATTACAAAAAATTGTAGGATACTTGCCTTTTTTGTCTTCTTATCAAAAACTCAGGTTATTTTTTGCATTTTTATTTCCGCGAATTTAGTGTTTATTTTTTTGTGCAAACAATAGGATGACGCGCATTATCATTTTCAACTGTCAACTGTTCTCGGTCTGAATTCCGTTCAATGTTTGAAACATTATTCAGAATATAACAACTCCTAATGTTGAAAGTTATTTTTTCATACATGTTTTTCATTTCACTCTTCATTCCTCACTCATTACATCATTAATCGGAAAGCAAGAATAAGAGGTACGAGGTCGTGATTGTTGGTTTATTACGGTACTGTGGTTGTTTTGTAGCGAAAATTAGGTGAAAATGAGTTTTGTCTGTTACATTTTATTGATTTTTCATCACTTAATGTTTATTAATCATGGTTTAATTTATTTGTCAAAAATAAATTAGAAACGAAAATAAGTAAATAAAATGCTGGTTTTTATAATTAAAAAGGTTAAAAGCAGACAAAATAGAAATAAAATATTTTTATTATATTTACATTATTTCGCAAAAAAAATGTATTTTTGTAAACTTATATTATCAAATACATTATGACTATGAAAAAACTAATAATTTTACTGTTAACGATATTGTTTTTGCAACCTGTTTCGGCTCAAAACTTTTCGCGAAAATTCGGCAAAATAACAAAAGACGAACTTGAAATGACAACTTACGACAAAGCTCCCGATGCCGAAGCGGTGATTTTATATGAAGATGTTGATATATATTATCATTTTGCGAATGTAATTACTCTTGTGTACGACTATAAAATAAAGGTTAAGATATTGAAAAAAGAAGGCACATCGCGGGGAGATGGTGCAATTATTTTGTATAACAGAGGTTCTTCAGACGAATTTTTATCTGGGCTGGAAGCGTCGTCATATAATCTTTCCGATGGAAAAATTGTAGAAAGCAAACTGAAAAAAGACTATATTTTCAAAGAAAAATTAGATGACAAACGAACGCGCGTCAAATTTTCAATACCCGAAGTAAAAGTCGGCTCGATAATCGAATATAAATATAAAATCACATCCGATTATTTTTTTTCAATTCCCAATATAAATGTGCAACATTCGATACCAGTAATGTACAGTAAATTTAATGTCGCAGTTCCCGAATATTTCAAATTCAGTTTAAATGTGAAAGGCTATCACAGATTGAACATACAGCGCGAGCAGGGAAATTATAATTCGGGAGGATATTTTTTCAATACAAATATTGTTTCGTGCGAAGCAGAACATATTCCTGCATTAAAAGACGATTCATACATCTGGTGTCTCGACGATTTCAGAACCAAAGTGGAATTTGAACTTTCGGCAATCGAAATTCCGGGACGATTATCTACATTATATTCAAAAACATGGAAGTCAGTGAACGAGGCTCTCGAAGAATCAAGTTTCAATTCAAATTTGAAAACATCTTATCCTTTCAAAAAAGAAGTGATGGCAATAAAAGAATCATCTATGAGCGACAGAGAAAAGGTAAGAAGTATTTTGAAACTCGTACAATCGAAAATGAAATATAACGGAAAATATGCCCTGTCATCCAACAGTCCGCGACAGGCGGCAGAAAAAGGCACAGGCTCAAGCGCCGAGATTAATTTTGTTTTACATTCGGCTTTGCGCGATGCCGATTTTGATGTAATTCCCATTTTATTAAATCCTCGCCAATATGGACGACTGCCTTTGGCTCTGCCTACAATTGAAAAAATAAATACTTTTATTGTGCGAGTAACGTTAAACGGCGAATATTTATATCTCGACGGTACAAATCCTCATTCGGATATTAACGTTCTATCGCCAGATTTGCTTGTTGACAGAGCAAGAATTTACAGAGTAAACGACGAAAACGGATGGGTGAATTTGACAAACATCACAAAAAGCGTATCGGCAATATCTGTTTTGGGAAATATTAACGATGAAAACGAACTTTCTGGAACAATACGCAGGATATATACAAATCAAGCCGCATATGCTTTTGCCAACAGTTATGAAAAATATAAAACAAAAGAAGAATATATTGAAGCGATATAAAAAGAATTTTCGATAACAGTAACCGATATTCAAATAAATGATATAGATTCGATGGTCATAACCGAAACCATTTTATTTACGTCAATACTGAATTCTACCGACGAATATGTTTATTTGAATTCTACTGTTTTTCCGTTCATGTCCGAAAATAAATTCAAGCAGCAGGAAAGAATTTTGCCAGTAGAATTTAATTATCCTGTAACTTATAACATAAATTGCGGAATTATTTTTCCGCCAGCTTACAGCGTAGAAGAAAAACCCGAAAATATTAATTTGTCGGCTTGCGAAAATGGAGTAAAATATACATACATATCGCAAACATCATATAATAATTTACAGATTAAATTCTCTTATAGTGTTGACAGGCTAATTTTTACCGTACAGGAGTATAAAGATTTAAGCGCATTCTACGGAATGTTGACGCAAATGAGCGACAACCAAATTGTAATTAAGAAAAATCAATAAAAAAAATTTAATAAAATGAAACAAAAGATTTTAATTTTTATAATGATCTTATTTACCGCAGCAAATATTTCGGCGCAAGATTTCAGTCGGAAATATGGAAATATAACTACTGATGAATTGCAAATGACAGTGTATAATCAGGATACTAATGCAGACGCAGTGATTTTATATGAAGTTGTTGATATTAGCTATGATGTTTCGAGTGTGATTTCTATTATTTATGATTATAAAATAAAAATAAAAATACTTACAAAAGATGGAACTACATGGGGCGATGGTCAAATTATACTATATGAAGGAGATAATATTAAAGAAAATTTATCACATTTAGAAGCGTCTGCATATAATTTTGTTAATGGAAATATAAGAAAAGATAATTTAGCAAATGATTATATTCATAGAGAAAAAATAGATGAAGTACATACGGCGGTAAAATTTTCAATACCCGAAGTACGTGCCGGAACTGTAATAGAATATCAATATCGTATTATATCAAATTATATATTACACATTCCAGAAATAAATATGCAGCATTCGATACCTGTAAAATACAGTAAATTTACTATTACAGCGCCTGAATATTTTTCATTTAATTATTTCAATGCAGGATATTCAAAATTGAATATTAAAAGGAAACAAGGAATCGGATATAGTAATTTGAATACAGGCAGTTATAACACACATACATTTAAGACAAATATAGTTTGGTGTGAGAAGGAATATCTGCCTGCATTAAAATCTGAACCATATAATTGGTGTCTTGATGATTCGCGTATTAGAGTCGAATTTGAAATATCGGCAATTTCTCTCCCTAACGGAGTGTTTGAGAAATTTACAAACACTTGGAAAGATGTAAATGATAAATTAAGATATATGGGCTTCAATTCGGATTTAAAAACATCATATCCATTTAAAAAAGAAGTGCTAACAATAAAAAAATCGAAACTTTCAGAAGTGGAAAAAATAAAAGCTATATTAAAACTTGTACAATCAAAAATGAGTTGGAATGGAAAATATCGACTGCTGTCAAATAAATTATCAGATGCAATAAAAAAAGGTGAAGGTTCAAGTGCAGACATCAATTTTGTTTTACATTCAGCACTACAGGATGCAGGTTTTGATGTTGTTCCTGTTTTACTTAATCCTCGTAGTTTTGGACGAATACCGACTTCATTTCCTACTATTAATAAAATAAATACCTTTATTGTAAAAGTAAATCTTAAAAATACGCAAGTATTTATTGACGGAACAAATACTAATTCAAATATAAATATCTTACCTATAGACTTATTATCTGACAGAGCTCGTATTTATAAAGTAAATGATGATTCAGGCTGGGTAGATTTGACTAATCTTACAAAAAGTGTATATTCATCTGTGATTACCTGCAATATTGATGAATCAGGCGTATTATCAGGAACAATTAAAAAAACATATACAAATCAAGCCGCATACGTTTTTGCCAACAGTTATGAAAATTATAAAACAAAAGAAGAATATATTGAATATTTTGAAAAAGAAAGCAATATTGAAATTGAAGATATAGATATACAAGGATTGGATTCTTTGGTAATTACTGAAACTATTAAATTTAAAGCATCCCTAAATTCTACATCCGAATATATATATCTTAATTCGCTCGTTTTTCAATTTATATCTGAAAATCCTTTTAAACAACAAGAACGAATGTTGCCAATAGAATTTGATTATCCTATAATTCAGGATATAACTTGTAATATTAAGTATCCTGAAACTTACAAGATTGAAGAAAAACCCGAAAATGCTAATTTGTCGGCTTGCGAAAACGGAGTAAAATATACATACATGTCGCAAGCATCATATAATAATTTGCAGATTAAATTCTCTTATAGTATTGACAAGCTAATTTTCAGCGTACAAGAATATAAAGATTTACGCACATTCTACGGAATGTTGACGCAAATGAGCGACAGCCAAATTGTAATTAAGAAAAATCAATAAAAAAATTTAATAAGATGAAAAAAAAGTTTTTAATTTTTATAACGATCTTATTTACCGCAGCAAATATTTCGGCGCAAGATTATAATGTAGAAAACATTCCCGAAGAATTGAAAAAAAACAGTAATGCAGTCGTTCGTTACAGTTATACCGAATTTATTTACAACGATATGAAATCGGCTACCGAAAAAAATATTTATGTATTAACAGTACTCAACAAACAAGGAGACGATTTGTCGGACTTTGTTTATTACGGCGACAAGTTCCGAACTTTGAAAAGTTTTTCGGGCGAAATTTATGATAAAGACGGAAAATTGGTACGTAAAATAAAACGGTCGGAAATTAAGGAAACAGAATATTCCGAACATTTGGCATCCGATGATAAATATTATTTGCTGTCGCCGCAAACTCCTTATTATCCTTATACAATAAAATACGAATACGAGGCAAGCTGGAAAAATGGCATTTTATTTTTTCCCGTATTCTCACCTGTTCCAACTTATAATGTTGCCGTTGAAAAAGCGATATACAAACTGTCGCTGCCGAAAAATTGCGAATATCTGTCAAAAAACCTGAATACGGATATAAAACCGATTATCAGTAACAGCGGAAAATTTGATATTTGCGAATGGACGCTTGAGAATTTTGCCGCAATTAAATCCGAATCGTTTGCGCCACCTGCGCGGCAGATATTTCCGATGATATATCTTACTCCAAGCGATTTTTACTTCGATAATACTACAGGAAATCAAAACGGCTGGGAAAATTACGGTAAATGGCAATGGTCGCTGTTGCAGGACAGAGATTTGTTGACTGCCGAACTGAAACATCAAATTTTTAAGATGACAAATGGGCTGACCGTTCGAGAAAAAGTAAAAGCGCTTTACGACTACCTCGGCAAATATACGCGATACGTAAGTATTCAGCTTGGAATTGGCGGTTTGCAGCCAATGACAGCCGCAGATGTTTACAAAAATAAATTTGGCGACTGCAAAGCGCTTTCAAATTTTATGAAAGCAATGCTGCAAGAATGTGGAATAAAATCCTTTTATACCGAAATAAATACCAAAAACAAACGAATATATAGAGACTACGCATCTGTATTGCAAACAAACCACGTAATACTTCAAGTTCCTCTTGATAACGAAACTATCTGGCTTGAATGTACGAATCCCGAAATTCCTTTTGGATATGTTCACGAAGATATTGCAGGACACGATGCCCTTGTATGTAAAGATGGAACTGCACATTTTGTTACGCTTCCCGAAAATCCTGATTCATTGAATCTGATGAAGCAAAATGTTACTATCAGCATCAACAATGACGGCTTTGCCAATGTTCATGTATCCAAACATTACGAATTGCAACAATATGAAAGAGTGGCTCATCTTACAAAAATTGAAGAAAAAGACAGAATAAACTATTTGCAGCAAAGGATTGATTTGCCACTTTCAACAATAAAAAATCTGACAGTCAGCGAAGACAAAAAATCCATACCTGTGATGCATATTGATTTTGACATTGATGTTCATAAATATGGCAGCGTTTCGGGAAACAGATTTTTTATACCCGTAAATCCTTTCAACAAAAATTCTATCAAACCCGATAAAGAACGGCATTTGGACATATTGATAAAACACGGCTATCGCGATATTGATACGATAATCGTAAATTTTCCATCCGATATGGCTGTTGAAGCAATGCCAAAACCAGTATCGGTAAAATCGGAGTTTGGCGAATTTACCTTTAATATGAAACATGAAAAAGGAAAAATAGAGATTATTCAAACATTTCTTTTGCATTCAGGAGATTATCCCAAAGAAAAATACGAAGAATTATCAACATTTATGAAAAGTGTTTCGCAGGTCGAAAATTCAAAAATAGTTCTTAAAAAACAATGACAAGCCAAAATTTCTGTTGTTTTTTCCAAAAATTTCATTTCTCAATGCCGTCTGAATTTGACTGGCAGGAAACTGCGATTTAAAATGAAGAATATTTGCGGTTCATCAAATTACAGTATCTTTGTTTTAATTTAGATTAAAAATATGAAAAGAATTGCAATTTTTCCGGGATCATTCGACCCGTTTACAATAGGACATGAAAGCCTTGTTATTCGCGCTCTTCAACTATTCGACAAAATTATTATTGCAGTTGGGCATAATGCTCAAAAGCATGGTTTTTTCAGCATAGATGCACGTATGAATATGATTAAAAAAATATTTGAAGGCAATGCTAAAATCGAAGTTGACAGTTATGAAGGCACTACAGTTGATTATTGTCGAAAAAAAAATATTTATTTTATCCTGCGTGGATTGAGAACTTCTGCCGACTTTGAATTTGAGCGAAGCGTAGGTCAGATTAACAAACAGATGGAAAGAAAAATAGAAACCGTATTTTTGCTTACATCTACAAAATATACGCCCGTAAGTTCGTCTATTGTGCGCGATATTCTGGCAAACAGCGGAAATGCCAGTCAGTTTATATCAAACAAAATAAATATTGATGATTATATAAATATCTGATTCGGATGAAGCCTTTTTTATTGCTTGTTTGTTTATTGATTTTGGCTTCGGCTGCAAATGCGCAAACGCATATCAGAATATCAGCGCCGAAATACAAAGGCGAGACTTTGATTTTGTGCAAATACGACAATTATGTTACAAAAAAGGAAAAAGAACTTGCAAAATGCGAAATCGACAGCATCGGCAACGCTTACGTAGCTGTTGATATTGACGCCGTTCAATATGTGTTTATGCGTTATGAAAAATTGATTTATTATTTTTTTGTAGAGCCTGATTCGGATATAAATGTTATATTTGCGGAAAAGGAATTACTCAGCGAAAAAGAAAAACTTAATCCTTTTTTTGAACCTTTATACATTGCAGCCAAAGTAACAGCAAAGAACAGCAGCAATATCAGTCTGCAACTGCTGGATATAGACGGCAAAAGCGATGAAATAATTTTGGCTGTGGTAAAGAATAAAAAGGAAAAAGACAGACATTTTAAAGATTCATTGCTGAATGTTTTAAAAAACTCATTAGATGATTACAGCAATGAATTTGTAAACAGTTATGCGAAATATCGAATCGCATCAATCGAATATCTATTCAAATTGAAGTCTGTCAGAGATTTGCAATACGAATACTTTGTCGGCAAACCGATATTATATCGCAATCCTGCGTATTGTGAATTGTTTAACCATATTAACGAAAAATATTTTTTGCATCGCACTCAGCAAGCGCAAGGCAATGTTTTCAGGCAAGCCGTAAACAGAGGAAATTTGAGCGCAATACGCAAACTGTTAAGCCAAAACGCAGATTTGCAAGATAAGGATTTTTGTGATTTTTTGATATTGCACAATGCCTACAACGAATTTTATGACAGCAATTTTTCACGTTCGGCTTTGCTTTCAATTGTGGATTCTATAGCTCAAGAAACTGAAAATAATGATAATAAAATCCTTGCCGAAGACATTAGCAATGCAATTGTGAATTTGCTTGCAGGATATTTTCCTCCAGATTTTGAACTTTACGATATGCAGGGAAATAAAAAATCGCTGAAATCATTTGCGGGCAAATATCTTTATCTCGGATTTTTCAGCGTTAACAGTTACGGCTGTATTCAGGATTTTTATTTGATGAAACATTTGGCAGAAAAATTCGGCAACAAAGTGCATTTTGTGTCAATTTGTATTGATACAAAAGATGATATAGAAAATTTTATAAAAACCGAACAGTATGATATTGACTGGACTTTTTTGCTTTGCTACAACAATAAGAATATCATTAAAGAATATGATGTAAGAACTTTTCCTACTTATTATCTGATTGACAGAAGCGGAAAACTTTTACAATCTCCCGCTCCATCGCCAAGCGAAGATATTTATCAAATATTTGAGAAACTTAGTGATTAACAGCAAACAAGCAACGATTAACATAAGACAGTCAGTGATATTAATTTACTATTTTTATTAAAAGGTAATTTTATTATTGATTGATTGTAAAAAATATATTATCTTTGCTGTGATTTATTTGTTAAATTCAATGTTGTCAATATGTGTAATAATGCTTTGCCGAGTATTTTGTTTTTGGAAGAATAATAGGTCAATGTACAAAAAAACGAATTAATTAACGCAAAAACATTAAATTGTAATTGCTTGTAAATAAATTACATATAATTTGCATTAGTAAAAAAAAGGTTTTTTTAACAGTTTTTGTTACATTGTTTCATAAAAAATCCCGACCTTTGCACTGCATTTGAATACTGAATGTACTTTTTGAAAACTTACAGATGCTGTTTGGATAATATGCAATTAAATTTTTATCTCTGTCTTCTTCTTGAAGAATTTATCTGTAAAAAATGTACTGATACAAACATTTTACTTTTCAAATCCATATTGAAATAACAAATAAATTAAGTTTTGTGGTTACAGTCTTACGACATAACATCGAAGCAATAATTATTTGAATCGAAATAAAGGTCGCAAGCCAATATTTTATGACAGCATAATAATACTATATTATATATGGTGAAATCCTGATGTTTTAATAATATTCGCGATTTATTACTCAACATATCTAATTGGTGTTTGAAAATTTGATAATATTTGACTGAAATTTTAAAAATTAGTATTGAAAAAGCTATATATTTGTGTCATTTTGAGTACATCACAAAATAATGGGTTGTTTATGTAAAGGATATTTAATAAAAATGTGAATAATTTGCAATTTTTTTGAAAAGAAACTATTATAATAGAATTAAAAATTAAGATTAGAAACTAAAAAATAATTGAGGAAAAATTATGAAAGAGAATGAAAAACAACAAATTACATCAACAGAGCTTGTAGGAAACAGCGAAATTTATGTTGAATGTATAGAACGAACCAAAAAGGGAGAGATTAACATACCGGAATCTTCTCAAATACGACTATTTTTTATACAAAAAGGGTCTTGCTCCTTTTTCTGTGCAAAACATTTTGACGTATTGCTTGAGAACGGAAGCGTGGTATTGATACCTCCCCGTAACAAATGTATCATAAATGTAGAAAGCAATCTTCAGTTAATGATTGTTCATTTGACTGTAGATTTGAATTTCTGTAACGATTTTCCGCTTGAAGCGCTTATGGAAGTAGGACGTGAAATCAAAAACACATCAGGACGCGATGAATATGCATTTTTGAAAGTAAATAAATTGATTTCAGACTGTTTGAGACATACGCGACTATGTTTGACAAACGGAATCAACAGTCCCGATTTTTTCCAAATGAAGCAAAGAGAATTGCTTTATTATTTTGGAAAATGCTACACGAAAGAAGAATTGTATCATTTTTTCAAACCTATATTGACAAGTGATATTGCATTTTCAAAAGCAGTTTACAAAATCTGTGAAAGAGTGAACAGCGTAACTGCAATGGCAAAAGAAATGAATTACAGTCTGTCCGGATTTAAAAAACGGTTTAAAAGAGTTTTTGGACTGTCTGCCTACAAATGGTTATGTCAAGAAAAATCTAAAAAACTTTTCCATGAAATAACATGCAGTCGACAAACTTTTACTCAACTGTCTTATGATTTTGGATTTTCATCGCCTGCACACATGAACAATTTTTGCAGAAAAATGTTTGGCGATACTCCCGGAAATCTGCGCGCAAAAAAAATACTTTAAACAACAAATATTTGACATAAAATACTGCATTTGATATTATAATATTATTGAAGGAATTGGTAAAAAATAGAGAGTTGAACTTGTAAATTATTGATTGCCATTGATATACAATTCCATATCTCTATTGAATTTACCAATTCCATATTAAAATATATTATGAAAATAATATAATAAATGTGAAGTATAAAAACAAAGGATTTTTTCGATAAAAATGGTTAAAACATTTTTATCGTACTTTGCGGCTTGTTTTTATGTTGTAAACCAATATCTCATGTTGGGCTTTTATATTCAACTTAAAAACAGAATATTAAACTATAATAATTACTAAATAAGATATTAAAGATATTTAAGAATATCAAGATTTTATTCAATTGCGACAATGTGCCGCTTGAAAAATTGAAACTTAAATTTGAAATATGTTAACTGAAATTACTTTGAACTACGAAAAATAAAATAGAATAAATATATGAATAAAAAATATCCAAAGATTGAATACTTAACCTTGTCAGGTTATAATTTACTTATATCAAACCTTAAAATTAAAATCAGAAAGGTATTGGTGTTATCTGCTCTGTGTTTAATGTCAACTGTATTTGCAGATGCGCAGCAAAATCTTAAAGCGGTTGATGATTATGCAACAACAGGACCATTGCAAACAGTACGCGTTAACGTACTTGCCAACGATACCCTTACCTGCTCGCATTATACTCTGACTATAATTTCAAATTTAAATACAGCTACTCAAGGTACGGCAACGCGAATTAATGGCAGTTTTATTGAATTTACGCCCGCTTTGCCATGTCGCAATACAAATGTGGAAATTGTTTACGGTATAACATGCAACGGAGTGCAGGTTACGGCTAAACTTATCGTGCATGTTGCAGAATACAACAGAGCCGTAAATATAGTAGATGAAAATCTGGAGTGTTACGAAATCATGCCGGATAATATAAATTTTGGAGTTCATCGAAAGTTTCCGACTTATAGCAACGCCACAAGTTATACTCCGCCAGATGGTTGGATAGATGGATATACATCGCCTCTGATAGGCGACCTTACAGGAGATGGAAAGCCTGAGATTGTAATAGCAGGTAATAGTAGCAGTGTGCGTCAAGGCAATACATTTGCTGTTCATTCCATCAATATTTATAATGGGCAGACGGGATCGCTGATGCATAAATATGATATTAGAACCGGCAGCGGTCTTGGTTGGAGCGCTTTTACAATAGGAGGTGAGTTTCATCGTGCGCCCAGCATATTTGCTTTAGCCGATTTGGACAACGATGGATTGGGCGAAATAGTAATATGCAATGCAGTTACTGGACGGGTGGCTGCATTAAAACCTGTTGTAAGCAATTTTCAAATAACAGATCTTACAGTAATGTGGCAGGGAACGGATCATAATGGATCGGTTATGAGCTACAAAGCGCCTATTACATCTAACCTTCCCGGAGTTTATGGTTATCCCAATCCATATGTAGCAGACATTGATGCAGACGGAACACCCGAAGTAATTGTATATAATAAGATATTTGACGGTAAATCAGGACATTTATTAATGTCATGGCGAGGTTCAGCATCAACTCCCCAAGCAAGTTCCTATGGAAATAGCGTAACGGCAGATGATACAGATTTGGAAGATGTGAATTACTCTGACCCTGTTAGTTCAGGTAATGCCTCAAATATAAAACGCGCAGCCATGACAGGACGGCGTCCCTCATCTAACGATATTTATACTGACAGATATTTGGCAGTGCCTGCGATTGTAGATATAGATGGAGATGGGAAGCAGGAAATTATTACAGGAAACCGTATTCATAAATTCAATATCATAGATAAAAACGACCATAGAAATAACACTTACACAACCATAGAAGGACCGTTATCGGTAACCGTTCCCGAATCGGGAGGTAACGCTACTTATTATCTTAACGATGGTTATACTCGCGTGGCAGATATTGATAATGACGGAAAGTTGGACATAATAGTTGCATGTTCTGGCAGTTATGCACATGATGATGACAAAATAATAGTTTATGTATGGAACATAAATAACACAGCAAGCGTAAAGGCTTGCGTATCTTTTGGCGCTGATACCCGACATGGTTGCTTTTCAATACCTTTTATAGGCGATATAAATGGAAAATTAGATGGATGGGACGGTTCGGGATGGAATAAAAAACTTCCGGAAATATGCATACTGTCGGGAGGAGTATATATAAACCGTTATAATAATATGGGTAATCGTACGGGAGTTAAGTTTCATCCCAAATCAGATGATAATCTGCGCAAAGGAGCTGGAAACGATAAATGGGACAACAATGACAGAACCAATACAGACAGAAGATTCAATCGCGATATAGGTGGCGCTAGCGGTTTTGAAGGACATATTATAGGTTTAACATGGGATGATTCCGCTACGGCAGTGGAAGAAAAACTGAAAATAAGCTGGGGCATGGAACATTCGGATGAATCAGACGAGACAGGACTCACGCTCTTTGACTTCGACAACAACAATACAGCAGATTTGTGTTACAGAGATGAAAATACATTACGGGTAATTTCTCCCGGAAAATCACAAAGAGACTATGTGGAATTGTCTGAAAATGAAAATTCGCCCAATACATCCGTTATGTTTTCAACGACTGTTTATTCTGGAACGGCATTTGAATATCCAGCCATTGCGGATGTAAACATGGACGGTAGCGCAGATATCGTTGTTACAAATACAGGTATCACCAGTAATCAGTTCAGTGGAGGATGGATAGAAGTGTATGAATACAGTGGCGACTACAAGTGGGCATCGTGTCCGCCTGTATGGAATCAAGGCATGTACGACCCAACACAGGTGCGAGAAGATTTGAAAATCAATGCACGTCCAATATCTGTTATTACGCCATATACCAAAAATGGCGAAACCATTTATCCTTACAACGGTTCATGGATGCAAGTTCCCATAGTACGCGAAAGTCAGGATTTTGTTCCAGTAGTGAGAGAACCCGATGCTGTTTTGCAGGATGTGAGAGTAAATGTTGTAGATGCAGCAAAAGCGAATGTTACAGTTGTCATATTCAATAATGGTACGGCAACTTTGGCTGCAAATACGCCAATATCTTTTTATAACGGAGGTATAAGTGGTTCAGCCATAGAATCAAGCGATTTCATTAAAACAGAAACTTTGGACGTAGATATATTTCCCAATGAAAAGAAAACGCTGCAGTATGAAATTTCGGGAGCATATAACAAATGCCTGATATGGGTGCGCGTTATGGCAGACAATACCGAATTTCCTGCCGCAGGCTTTGATGATTGCAACCTTGCAAACAATAGTTTTGCAGGAATTGACTGTCCTTATCTGAATTACAGTATTCAAGCATCGTCAACTGTGATTTGCGGCATGACAGGAGCCGTGATGCTGAAAGCCATTCCTGACGAAACGCCTCATGATACGCCAGTATATCAATGGTATAAGGATGAAGTGATAATACAGGGAGCAACAAGTCAGATTTATTTTGCAACAGATACTGGCGTATATAAATGTTACGTAATAGAAAATATATGCCGCGAATATTCATCATCCGTAACCATTACACACGAAGATAGTCAGAACCTTGCAATTCCTAATCTTGCAACTGCGCCTGCTAACGGTAAATTGTGCATTAACGGCAATGTGATGTTAGAAGTTGAAAATTTTGCGGATTACAGTAGCGGCTCGTATATATGGATAAAAGATGGTATTCCTTTTGATACGACAACAATACATTATGTAAATATACCTCACTCAGGTATAGCATCTGGACATGAAAATGGAGGATATCAGGTGTTTGTAACAGTGAGCGGCTGTAGCGTACTGTCTGCAAAAGACAGTATTAAAACAAATACAGGAGAAGCTATTATACCGCTTATATCAAAAATACCAGACAATTCCGTTATTTGCGGAGACAGCGGCTCTGTATTGTTGCAGATAACCAACATGTCGGCAATGACGGGATCAACTTTCCAATGGTACAAAGATGGAAGATTGATTTCCGGTGCAGCAGATTTTCATTATGTTGCTACCGAAGCGGGTTCATATTCGGTAAATGCAAGTTTGGCAAACGGTTGCTCTGCATTGTCGTCTGATATAGAAGTAGCAAAGATTCACGAAGAATCGCCTGATATTGTTGTGCCTGCAAAACTGTATGTGGGGAAAACCGCAAACTTGTCGTTATCACTAAGCGGAACATGGACAAGCAGCGATACCGCAATAGCAACTGTTGATAACAATGGCATTATAACAGGACTTGCGGAAGGCAAAGTGCAATTTATGTTTACTTCGGCGGCAGGCTGTTCGGTAATGAGCGATACTGTAATAATAGTAAATGAGCAAGTGGAAACCATGAACGCTTATGATGATATGGTTGCGGCAATTTACAATCAGCCTATAGATATCGATGTACTGGCAAACGACAGTGTGTCATGTTTGCCTGATTTGACGCAGTTGAAAATAGATACAGTTGCAGGTTCAGGATTGCATAAAGGAAGTATTGTAATAAATTCCGACAAAACATTAACCTATACGCCCAATCATAACGTATTCGGCATTGACAGCGTTGATTACACAATAGAATATCTGTCTGTTGTCAAAAGAGCAAGAATATATATCATCGTATCCAAACCTATTTCTTTGCACAATGTAGCCTGTCCTGACGTTCAACTTGAGATAGGAATGCATCCCATCCCGGGTGTAGCATATATATGGTATGATGATCCTACAGGCATCATTCCGATACTGCCTATTACACAAGAAACCATCGTTGTTACCAAAGATGATTCCCCCGAACAGCCGTGGTATGCGGCACCGGTGCTTATCAGTAAGATGACCATTTTTCCGGTTCGTTATCCTGTAACTATATTTATGGCAGATAATTGCGGTTCGGAAAATCCTGTTGGTTGCGCTGTTGACGGGCAATTGCTGTTCCGCGAAGATTTTGGCGGAAACGCTTACTCGTCTCCAAGAATAAGTACAACAGGCTTGCCTGCCGGAACAACAGCGTATAATTTTGTAAAAACAGATAAATTAACAGCAAATCAATATGCTCTTGTAAAATACATTGTAGCGGATAATGACTATGCATGGCAAAAGAATTTCAGCGATCATACCAATTCTGCCGATAAGGACAGCGGATATATGTTTTTGGTAGATGCTTCTACGAATTCGGGGAAATTTTACGAAACGCAAATTACGGGCTTGTGCGATAATATAAATAAACTGTATTTTTCGGTTTGGATTACCAATGTTATCCCTACAAACAATACAACGGCTAATGATAATCCAATATTGAGATTTGAATTGTCGGATATGAATGATAATATTATCGGAACATACGTAACATCAAGTGTTCCCAAAGATCCCATTAACAGTGTGAAGTGGAGAAATTATGGTTTTACTTTCAATCCGCAAGGCTATAATTCGTTGAAACTAAAAATATATAATAATAGAACAGGTTCAAATGGTAACGATTTTGCTATGGACGACATAGAAATACGTTTATGTATTCCGCCTGTTACTGTAACAAATCCATTGACGGATACGGTTTGTTCTGGTTCTTCATCATATACTTTTTCCGCCTCTTATACGGATGATGGCACTTTTACCGGTGCAGGCAACAAACTGGTATATCGTTGGCAATATAGCGCCGACAACGATTCGCAATCTGTATGGACTACAGTAAAAGAAGGTACAGGCAATTCATCTACATTGAATACAACATTTACGATAAATAATGTAACTGATGCAAATCAAGGCTATTATCGATTGTTGATTGCCAACAGTTCTACAATTGATTATGTTAATTGCCGAAATATGTCCAAGCCAGTTTATCTCCATGTTTTAGGCAAATTGGCTAAACCTGCAATATCTTCTTTATATGGAAATTATAATCTTTGTGGAAATATCAATACATTAACATTGAAAGTTACAAATCCGGGAAACGGAATATTATATCAATGGTATAAAGATGATACAATTCTTACCTCCGAAACTGAATTAAGTTTGACAGTTAATGCGCCGGGCTTGTATAAGGTACAAGCAACAGATTCGATAACAGGCTGTTCCGTATATACGGATACAACCGTTACTCAAGACCTTAATATAAATTTTCCTAATCCTGTAATTTCTTCGGTGTCTGGTGGTACTGCTATTTGTGGTACAGAAGGAAGTGTTCGTCTTACACTGAGCAACAGAAGTGCATACAGCGCAGATGCTGTTTACCAATGGTACAAAAATGGTCAAATTATTACTAATGCCACAAGCGCTAATTATAATGCAATAACTTTTGGCGAATATTATATAGTTGTTAAAGATAAAACATGTTTGGCTGTTTCTGCAACCATAACAATAACTGATGCTAATTCAGGAACTAATATTACAAAGCCCGATTTAAAATCTAATGGCGATACAAGCGTATTATGTTCAGGTACAGGCAGTTTACTTCTTTACGTATCAAATACAAATTCCTTCTCTTCAGCAGCCACATATGTATGGTATAA
>JAISNL010000170.1 GCA_031276235.1 Prevotellaceae bacterium
CTTGTTTATAATGTCATTCAACATTGGGCGGAACTATTCGCGCTGTTTTGTGTCCGGTAATTTGCCTTTCATTTTCTATGTATTTTTTGATTTATTTTTACCAATTTTTACGATACAAAATCCTGCATTATTTTCTAAATATTTTCATCATTATTTTATTATATATCAGTAATGTGTAGAGTTATTGAGGAACGACTATTGAACATCAAAAGATGCCGAATCATATTGTAAACAACTAATGTATAAAAAAATGAAGCTGCCTCGTTTTTGAGACAGCCCCCTCTCTTTCTAAATTAAAAATCTTAACTTATGAAAAACTTTACTGTTCAGACACTTGTTCCGATTCTGACGCTTGTGTTTCTCCTTCCGTAACTTTTTCTCCTTCGTTGTGACATGATTTGTCATCTTTTTTGGGACATTCAAATTCTTCAACCTTAGTCACGGTTACAGTGTAAAGTTTATCACCAACTTTGGGCGTGCTGCAGCATGATTTTCCTTCTTTTTTGCAACAGCTTTTAGCCGTAGCAGTATCCTTAACTTCTTCAGTTTCGGTTTTTTGTTCTTCTTTTGCTTTTTCGCAAGCAGCCTTACATTCTGCAAGTTTTGCTTCAAGGGCTGCAACAGCAGCAGAATCAATAACTTCAACTGAAAGTTTACCTGTAACCGAAACGGATTTGCCTAACAAAAGTGTGTCAACAGTAACTCCATTTGCAGGAACAACTTTTACAACTGCGCCTTTGCCGGCTAAAACTACATCTTCTTTGGTAAAAGGACATAATCCCAATTTACCAACAAGCGTTACTTCATCAAGCGCTACAAGTGAATCTGCGCTTTCTACCAAAGCTTCTACGTTAACGTATTTCGGCGCTTCGGTGTTGTCTTTCTTTTTGTCTCCACAAGCAACTACAACTGTTGCAAGCGTAATAACGACTAACAATTTTTTAATCATTTTTTTTATTTATTCAGGTTAAAATATAAAAAACTCTGTTTAGCGCACAAAAGTATATATATTTTTTTATTTAAGTAAATTTAACCCAAATTTTAACATTATTTTCATTTCAAGTGTTTAGATATTCATTTTTTTAATGAAAAATCACCCAATAACTGTTTAAAAATAAATTCATCGGTTTTATCTGATATTATGATGATTTCGCAGTTTCCCTGTTTCTTTTTATAAACTGATGTTTTTTCCCTGTTGTCTTTATATACAACTAACAATTCGTAATCTCCGCTTTTTGCTGTTTTTGCTGCTTCTGCACGTAATTGCGCTATTGCATCATTGCTCTCGGATATTAAAATTGTAACTGTTTTTATTCTTTTCAGGTCAATTTCGGGACTTAAAAGTCGTGTGAGATTATCTCCCATATAACCCGATATTCCGCAGCCGGTGCAGCCTGTAAGTTTATCTACATCTGCAATATAATAACTTTTCACACCGTCAATCTCCGAAAATTGCGAATATAACGATGTTTGCGCCGACATGTTGTTTATGCTGGCAATCAATATTATTGTTGATATTAGATTTTTTATTTTCATATTTTTATTTTTTATCAAGTTTCAATTTATAAGTTATTCAAAACTTCGTTTATTTCGCACACTTGCTCATCCGTAATGTCAAGCAGAACAACGGCATCGTCCACCACATTCGATATTTTAGAAAATGATTGTGCAAGTATTTCCAGCATTTCTGTTTCGTTTACGTTTACGTTGGCAATAAATTTCGGTTCGTCGCCGCTGCTTATAATTGTTGCTGTAATGGAAATAAATAAAGCAATGCAGGCGGCTATGCTTATGATGCGTAATTTGGTTGCTGCCAAATATTTGCTCAAGTGTGTATTTTTAGGTTCGCTATCAATTTTTGCACTGATTTTTGCGATTAAATCAGCGGGAATTTCCACAGTATCTGCAAGATTTAAGTTTGCAAACAAATATTTTTCTGCTGCAAAATTTTCAATGTTATCGTTGTTTTCGGCGAAATATTTTTGCAACCGTTTTTCTTCTTCCAAGTTTGTTTCGCCTCCGTAGAATTTTTGCAGTAATGTTTTAATTTCGGATATATTCATAATTGTATAATTTATCAAATTTTTCGCGTAATAATTTTCTGGCTCGTGATAATGTTGTTCTGACGTTTGCCTCGCTTAATCCTGTCTGCCGAGCTATTTCTTCCATTGTATATTCTTTTACATGTCGCAATATGACAAGTTGTTGCTGTTGCAATGGAAGTTGTTTTATCAGCTTTTGCATTTGCAGCCATTTGAAGTGTATGTCCTCCTGTTCGTTAACTGCTTTTTCGCTTACATATAGTTCATTATCGGACAACGATTCGTTTTTGCGGCGTTTTCGCAACATATCCACACATATATTTTTTACAAGAGTTACACAAAATGCTTCGGTATTTTGTATTGCCAATTCATTGCGTTTATTCCAAAGTTTGAGAAATGTATCCTGCACTGCATCTGATGCTTCGGTTTTGTTGCCAAGTAATCGAAAAGCCAAAGCGTAAAGTTTTTCCGCATGTGGCAGAAACTGTTTTTTGAAATTCTCCGATGTCATATTTGTTTTTTTCTCTTTTCACAACAACTTTTTTGTAGAAGACGCAAATAAAGCGAAAATGTTACAAAAAATATTGAATTATTTAATTGAAAATTCATTATTATCAATATTATCAAAGTTTTATAATAACATCTCAAAGATGAAAAAAATTCCGAAAACTATGCTTGCTATTCCGTTTGTTGTAAAAAAAGCTGCATTAATTCGTCTCAAATCGTTGGGTTTTATTATCAGATGCTGATATATCAACATTGCTGAAAATATTATCGCGCCTGATATGTATAAAATTCCAAAATGGCTGTAATAATGAATGATGACAAGTAAAATTATTACAGTAAGATGTAAAAAAGATGAAAGCATCATTGCTTTTTTTCGACCTAATGCCGCCGGCATTGATTTTAATGACTGACTTTTGTCAAATTCTTCATCCTGTAAAGCATATATTATGTCGAAACCTGCAGTCCACAACAATACGGTTGCAGAAATCAATACAGGCATCATTCCGATGTTTCCGCAAACGGCAATGTATGCTCCTGTCGGCGCTATTGCAAGCGCCGCGCCAAGTATAAAATGGCACATTGAGGTAAAGCGTTTTGTATAACTGTAAACAAGTATTACAAAAATAGCCAGCGGCGACAAATAAAATGCAAAACTGTTGATGAAAAATGTTGTGGCGGAAAACAGAATACAATTTACAACAGTAAAAATTAACGCCGCTTTCGGCGAAATTATTTTTGACGGAATTTCACGTTTTGCAGTGCGGGCATTTTTTTTGTCAATTTCTCGATCAACATAGCGATTGAAACTCATTGCGGCATTACGCGCAAAAACCATACACAGCAACATTTTCAGAAGTAAAAGCCAGTCAAACTGTAATTCCGTATTTTCATAATATCCTAAAAAAAAGCCAATACAGGCAAATGGCAATGCAAAAACCGTATGTTCAAATTTTACTAACGATATGTAGTTTCTAAAATTCAAAATATATTTAATTTTAAATAATTATCTTTATCTGCAATTAATCGTTTATATATCTCTGTTAGTTCTTCTGCAATCTCTCTCAATCTTTTTAAATTTTCTTTCAATATACGTTTCTTTTCAATCTCTTTCATTGAAGCGTCTTCTTCTATTGGATTTGCTATTATTTTTTCTCTTTTCATTTTATTATTTTATTACAAAGTTCTTTAATTGTATATTGCAGATTATGCCTCATTAGTGGAAATTCTATTGAAAACAAAGATAATAAAAAATCCAAACATACTTTAAAATAAAAAATTATATTCATCCTTTCGGACAAAGATAATTTTTCAAGTAATATTTTACCATTCATGATGCAAAGATAGCCTTTTTTATTTCTTTATACAAAACGTCATCAAACATGATTTTTTGATAGTGTTATACAATGTGTGATGCCACAAACAATGTAGCGCGTTGCGAAAGCTTTAGCCTGAAGCAATCCAGCAACTTTCAACTATTTCGGTTTGCTGCCTTCTCCGCAATGATCACTAAATCAGGAAAAGACTGCAAATTTTCGAGTCTTAGCGCAGACGCTTATCTTGCCATTTTGAGAACATTATAGAATGTATGACGCTGCAAAATATTTATTTTTTTCGGCACAGTATCACGCATTGTTGAAAAAAAACACTTTATTATGCCTGTTTTGCAAAAAAAATCTAATGATTGACAAATTATTTGTAACTTTGGCAAATTTGAAAAAACATCAATATGTACGGAAAAATAAAAAATTATTTACAGCAAACACTTGCCGACATTGAATCGGCGGGGCTTTACAAAGACGAGCGGATTATAGTGTCGCCTCAACAGGCAACCATAAAAATAAGTACAGGCAAAGATGTACTTAATTTCTGCGCAAACAATTATTTGGGGCTGTCGAACAGCCGGCGGCTGATTGATGCCGCTAAACGCGCCATGGATACTCATGGCTTCGGACTGTCGAGCGTGCGGTTTATTTGTGGTACGCAAGATATTCACAAGGAACTTGAAGCCGCAATATCACGATATTTCGGCGTTGACGACACAATACTGTACGCCGCCTGTTTCGATGCAAACGGAGGCGTATTCGAACCTCTGTTCGATGAAAACGATGCAATTATTTCTGATGCCTTGAATCATGCATCCATCATTGATGGCGTGCGGCTTAGTAAAGCCGTTCGCTACCGTTACGCCAATGCAGACATGTCAGAACTTGAACAGCGACTGATTGAAGCGCAGGCGCAGCGTCATCGTATTATAGTTACCGATGGCGTGTTTTCGATGGATGGAAATGTTGCTCCGATGGACAAAATTTGCGATTTGGCGGATAAATACGATGCGCTGGTTATGGTAGATGAATGCCATTCTGCAGGCGTGGTTGGCAAAACGGGACGCGGCGTAAGCGAGCAGTTCAACTTGTACGGGCGCATTGATATTCATACAGGCACACTCGGCAAATCGTTTGGCGGCGCTATTGGCGGATTTACTGCGGGACGCAAAGAAATTATAGATTTGCTGCGTCAGCGGTCGCGCCCCTATCTGTTCTCCAATTCCATACCTCCGGCAGTTGCAGGAGCAGGATTGGAAATGTTCAAAATGCTTGAAGAAAGTAACGAAATTCACGACAAGCAGCAACGCAATGTCAAATATTTCAGAAATAAAATGATAGAAGCAGGATTCGACATAAAGCCAACTCAGTCGGCAATATGCGCAGTAATGCTTTACGATGCAAAACTTTCGCAGACATTTGCTTCGCGAATGTTGGATGAAGGTATTTATGTTGTCGGTTTTTACTATCCTGTTGTGCCGAAAGGTCAGGCTCGTATTCGCGTACAGATTTCGGCAGGACACGAGCAGGAACATCTTGACAAAGCAATAGAAGCATTTATCAAAACAGGCAAAGAATTGAATGTGATTAAATAATAATTGATGCTTTATTATTGTTAAAGAGAACTTCTAAAAGTTCAAAAAACAAGGCTTTCAGCACATACGCAAGCGGAGTTTATGGTTTTAGGAGTTTTTTTTATGTAATGATTTTTGTTATTCCGTTAAGGTCATATAATATTCGCGCAAGTCGGGATCAAATTTTTCGATGGCATAGCGAAGTGCGGTGCGAGGCAGTTTTGCAGCATATTTATCAAGAAACTTTAATTCGGTTTCAGCATCGCGTTTGCCTACTTCGCGCAACATCCAGCCAATGGCTTTATGAATCAGGTCGTGTTTACTGTCCATAAGCATTTCAATAATTGCAAGCGTATCTTCAAATCTGTTTTGACGAACGAAATAAAATGTGGCAATAACGGCAATACGCTGTTTCCACAAATTGTCGGATACCACAAAATCATAGAGAATAGATTTGTCTTTATTGTAAATAAACGCGCCAAGCAGATAGGGCGCAGATGCATCTACCAAATCCCAGTTATTTATTTTTTCTATATTGTTCATGTAGCACAACATAATTTTTTGCCGTTTATGTTCATCTGCTTCTTTGTCCATTTTACGCACAAGAATTTCGATGCCTGTACGGCGTATTTCATGGTATTTTGATTGCAGCAGCAACGATGTTTGCGAGAGATTTATATCCTTAAAATACTGTTTGGAAATATTATGTATTTCGGGTGTTCCGATTCCTAAAAAAACATCGTTTTCGGCATATTCGCCATATCCGGTTTTAAAATATCTCGCCATTTCTTTTGCTTTCTGTTTATCGCTCATTGAGCGTAATTTTTCAACAATGACGCTTGACAATTTTCTATTTTCCTCCATAATAGTTGAATTTTTTATCAAAAATATAAAAAAAAAGCGAATTGATAATATTTTTTGAAAATATATTGGCAATCAAATATGTTAAATTGTTTATTGTTATACTGTTAATTAATTCACGAATTTCTTGTTAATTAATTTATTTTGTACATTTGCAAATTAAAATATAGAACATGAGTATTCGTAAAAAAGTATTTTTAGGTTGTACAGTTGTTGCGTTCATTTTACTGTTGGCAGGTTTTACAATAGCTTTTGAGATGCAGCGCATACGTTCGTCCGTATCGCTTGTTGTAGCCGAAAATGTGAAAAGCATGAATGCCGCTCATAACATGCAACGTTTATTTTACAGTCAGAATATGATTCTGCTTGACTATGAATCGGCAAAAGATGATTCTGTTTTAAACGCTTATGCCGCCGAATGTAACGCCGCTTACGCCGATGCCCAGAACAGAATTTCGGTTAAAGGCGAACGCGAAATTTTGGATTCGCTTAATATCTGTTATTCTGCATACACGAAAATTTCAAATAATATAGTGAGGTCGGCAAAAACCGACAGAAGAAATTTGTATCTGCAATATTGCAGCGAATTGTATAGCCGATATGAGAATGTATCGTCATTGATAGACGAATTGTTTATGCTGAATAAAAAGGCGGTAGAAAGCAATTCATTGCTTATGAACGATAATTATTACAGAATGATTATGCCTGCGGTTATAGCCATTTTGGCTTGTATTGTTTTGATTTTTCTGCTAAACTATTTCATTTACATATATTTTATATCGCCAATGGTGAAAATAGTAAAAGGAATCAATGCGTTCAACGAAACGCGCGTTCCGTATAATACAGGAGTTGAAACGAAAGATGAAATTGCCGCTCTTAACAATGAAATAAAAAAACTTGCCGAAACAGTTAAAAAATACGAGAAAGAAAATTAACATGTTATGAGACCCGGTTTGATTGTACGATATATCAGTTTTGTGCTGTTGATAAACGCATCGTTTATGCTGCTTTCCGCACTGGTTTCGGTATGTGACGGCATAGGTTCAGATTTTTTTCCGCTACTGTTAAGCGCATTTATAACATTTACAGTTGGTTGCTTTCCGTTTATCTTTGTTCCTAAAAATCCCAATCTCAACAATAAGGAAATAAATGTTTTTGTAGTTCTTGCATGGTTCATGTCCTGTGTTTTCGGAATATTGCCTTATGTGTTGTGGGGTGGTGAATTTGATGTTGCCAACGCATGGTTCGAAAGCGTTTCGGGATTTACAACTACAGGCGCAACAATTTTGACTGATATAGAAAACATTCCTCACGGCTTGCTTTTCTGGCGTTCGGCAACACATTATATAGGCGGAGTGGGAATTGTGCTGTTTGCCGTTCTTGTGCTGCAATCGCAATATACGACTCAAATACGGCTGACAAATGCCGAAGTTTCGCTGCTGGCAAAAGACAATTTCCACTTCAAGGCACAGCAACTGTTACGCGTGATAGTTTCGGTTTATATTGGTATCACGCTGGTTTTAACCGCGCTTCTTATACTGTTTGGCATGAATCTTTTCGATGCTGTAAATCATGCTTTTTCGACTGTGGCAACAGGAGGATTCAGCACAAAAAATGCAAGCATATCTTCATTCAACAGCGTTCCGATAGGCATAATAATAATAATATTTATGATTATTTCAGGAATGCATTTCGGCGTTATATATTCTGCGATTACAAGACGCCCTAAAGCAATGTTCAGTTCGCCAATTATCAGATTTTATCTGACAACGATAGGAATAGGAACAGTAATCGTAACAATTAGCCTTTTGATAAGCGGAAATTATTCTGATATTTTTGATGCCGTTTATAATTCGGCATTTCAGGTTGTAGCAATAGCAAGCACTACAGGATTTGCAA
Source organism: Prevotellaceae bacterium (assembly GCA_031276235.1). Taxonomy (GTDB): domain Bacteria; phylum Bacteroidota; class Bacteroidia; order Bacteroidales; family UBA932; genus JAIRKV01. Next base: position 8,206 of record JAISNL010000170.1, read on the forward strand.
CCGCAGATTCAACAAGCTGGCATCCTGTGGCAATGTGCGTTTTGATATACTTTTCGGCTCAATGCGCCTGTGCAGGTTCTACTTCGGGTGGAATAAAAGTTGACAGAATTTATATATTATGGCGTTCGATTATCGAACAATTAAAAATACGTCAGCATCCCAACGCTGTAGTCTCTGTGCGTATTGCAAACAATGTAATAGATTCGGGGCGCGTATCGGCTGCCATGACATATATTTCGCTGTATCTGTTTATTACTCTTGTTGCAACTTTCATACTGTCAATGTTTAATATTGATTTGCTTTCAGGATTTACTACATCGCTTGCGTTTATGGGAAACGTAGGACCCGGAATGGGGCAATACGGTTCGCTCGGAAATTATGCGGCATTGCCAGACACAGTAAAATTAACATATCCCGTATTCATGCTGTTGGGACGATTGGAAATTTATGCCGTGTTCCTGCTGTTTTTACATGATAGGCATCACTAAATTTAATCGTTTCAAAATGACTGTTTATACAGTTGTTCCATACAAACTCTGCATATTATTGATATATAACAAAATAATAGCCAAAACCTTTTTCTTTTCTACATGCTCAACCAATAAAAAATAAAATACGATATTTTTTCTGCTAATTTCTTTTGCAATTTATTATTCAGGAACAACTTAAATCGTTAATAAGTAGCGCCTATTTATATATTTCTTTGCGCGCCGCTTTAAGCGTATTTTTGAGTAAGGATATGCGTGTCATTGGTCCTACGCCGTTAGGAACGGGTGTTATGTAACTGCATTTAGGCGCAACTTCATCAAATTTAACATCGCCGACAAGTCTGTATTTCCCGCTGTCGGTTTTTATTCTTGTAATTCCTACATCTATCACTACAGCGCCATCTTTTACCATATCGGCTTTCAAAAATTCGGCAACGCCAAGCGCCGCAATAATTATATCGGCATTCGCGCATATTTCTTTTATGTTCTTTGTGCGGCTGTGGCAAATCGTAACCGTACAATCGCCCGGCGTTGTTCGTTGCGACAAAAGATTTGCCACAGGACGTCCTACGATATTGCTGCGACCGATGACAACACAGTTTTTGCCTGCCGTTTCAATATTATATTTTGCCAGCAGTTCAACAATTCCATCGGGAGTCGCCGATACATAGGTCGGTAATCCCAGCATCAATCTGCCTGCATTTTGCGGATGAAATCCGTCAACATCTTTTTTGCAGTCAATTGCCAGCAAAACGTTGTTTTCGGATATATGCGCGGGCAACGGAAGCTGTACTATCAATCCGTCAATGCTGTCATCTGCGTTTATTTCGATGATTTTTTCAATAAGTTCGTTTTCGGTAATATGTTCGCCGAATTTGTATATTTTTGATGTAAATCCTACTTCGCTGCAATCTTTTTCCTTGCTGTTTACATAAGTTTCGCTTGCAGGATCGTTGCCTACGAGTATTGCCGCCAAACACGGTGCGCGATGCCCTTGGGCTATAAGCTGTTTTACTTCTTTTGCAATTTCGAGTTTCATCTCGCCTGCTATTTTTTTCCCATCTATAATCTTCATTTATCGTTTTTTTATTTTATATTTCAATCATTCTAAACTCTTTGAAAATAAGAGTATCGGCGGCTTTGTTCAAAAAATATACATATTTTGCTATTTAACTGTATTATCTTTTCTTCATCATTTGCTTCATTTTTTCCTTGTTGGTCATTGTTTTCATCATTTTGCGGGTTTCGTCAAACTGTTTCATCAATTTATTTACTTCGTTGATGTTTGTTCCGCTGCCTGCGGCAATTCTTTTTCTGCGTTTCGTATCAATTATCGATGGCTGTTCTCGTTCTTTTGGCGTCATCGACATTATTATTGCTTCGGTTGCTTTAAAAGCTGTTTCATCAATATCAATATTCTTCATCATTTTTCCTATTTTCGGAATCATGCTCATCAAGTCCTTAATATTTCCCATTTTTTTGATTTGCTGAATCTGTTTATAAAAATCATTGAAGTCAAATTGATTTTTCTGCAGTTTTGCCTGAAGTTTTCGCGCTTCTGTTTCGTCGAACTGTTCCTGCGCCTTTTCAACCAAAGATACAATATCTCCCATTCCCAAAATTCTGTCAGCCATACGTTCGGGATGGAATATGTCGAGTGTTTCGGGTTTTTCGCCCGAACTTGTAAATTTTATAGGTTTGTTTACTACAGATCGAATGGAAATAGCAGCTCCGCCGCGCGTATCGCCGTCAAGTTTTGTAAGCACCACGCCATCGAAATCCAGCCTGTCGTTAAATTCTTTTGCTGTGTTAACTGCATCCTGTCCTGTCATCGAGTCAACAACAAAAAGTGTTTCACTTGGTTTCACCGCTGATTTTATTGCGGCAATTTCGGTCATCATTTGTTCGTCAATAGCCAAACGTCCTGCCGTGTCAATGATTACAGCATTGAATCCTTTGCTTTGAGCATATTTTATTGCATTTTGTGCTATTTCCACAGGGTTTTTGCTGTCTTCTTCCGAATAAAATTCGGCTTCGACCTGAGCGCCTGTAATTCTCAACTGTTCAATTGCCGCAGGGCGATAAACGTCGCAGGCTACAAGCAAAACTGAACGTCCTTTTTTTGTTTTCAAAAAATGTGCAAGTTTACCCGAAAAAGTCGTTTTGCCCGAACCTTGCAAGCCGGAAATAAGAATTACGGCGGGATTAGGCTTGATATTTATGTCGATTGCCTGCCCGCCCATTAGCGCGGCAAGTTCGTCGTGAACAATTTTTACCATCATTTGGCTTGGGCGCACCGAAGTCAGTACATTTTGTCCAAGCGCTTTTTGCTTCACTTCATCGGTAAACGATTTTGCTACCTTGTAGTTGACGTCGGCATCGAGCAAAGCTTTGCGAACGTCTTTAAGCGTTTCGGCAACATTTATTTCGGTAATTTTGCCTTCGCCTTTCAGTATTTTAAACGATTTTTCAAGTCGTTCCGATAAATTTTCAAACATCGTATTTTATTTTAGTTATTAATGTGTTAATTATTTACATTCTATCGGGAACATCTATTCCCAGCAATTTCATTGATTTTTTAATAATAATAGCTACTTTTTTCGATAACATCAATCTGAATATTTTCAGTTCTTCGTTTTCTTCGCGCAAAATTTGATATTCATGGTAAAATTGATTAAATTCTTTAGCCATATCGTAAGCGTAGTTTGCCATTATCGCAGGCGAAAATTCTCTTGCCGCCAGCGCCAGCGTTTCGGGAAACATATTTATTAATTTTATGACTGATATTTCTTTTTCGCTGATTTTTGTACATGCTGATTTTTGCGGAATTTTTATTTGCTGTTCGTCCGCTTTGCGCAGAACAGAATTTATTCGGGCATAAGTATATTGTATGAATGGTCCTGTATTGCCATTGAAATCTATTGATTCGTTGGGGTCGAAAAGCATTGTTTTTTTGGGATCAACTTTCAGAATAAAATATTTAAGCGCGCCAAGTCCAATCATTCTGCAAACATTATCGGCTTCTACCGAATTCAAATCATCAAGTTTTCCAAGTTCTTTAGACATTTCGCGTGCTGTTGAAATCATCAATTCTATCAAATCATCGGCATCAACAACAATTCCTTCGCGCGATTTCATTTTTCCTTCGGGCAATTCAACCATTCCATACGAAAGATGATAAATTGAGTCAGCCCATGCAAAACCTAATTTTTTAAGTATAAGTTTTAACGCCTGAAAATGGTAATTCTGTTCATTTCCTACAACATAAATCATGCAGTCTATATTGTATTCATCAATGCGCTGTTGCGCCGTTCCCAAATCCTGAGTCATGTAAACAGACGTTTCGTCTTTACGCAAAAGCAGTTTCTGGTCAAGCCCGTCTGCCGTTAAATCAACCCACACCGAGCCATCTTCCTTTTTGAAGAATATACCCTTTTCCAATCCTTCAATCACCAGATTTTTTCCAGAAAGATATGTTTGCGACTCGTAATAAATCTTGTCAAACGAAACGCCCAAATCATTGTACGTCTTATCAAATCCTGCATAAACCCATGAATTCATTTTTTCCCATAAAGCAATTATTTCAGGATCTTTGGCTTCCCATTTTCGCAACATTTCCTGCACTTCGAGTTGAATCGGCGCACAGTGTTTTGCTTCATCTTCGTAGATGCCGCCTGCTATGAGTTCGGAAATCTGTTTTTTGTATTCGCGGTCGTAGCGCACGTAATATTCGCCAACAAAATGGTCGCCTTTTTTGCCTGATGATTCCGGCGTTTCTCCGTTGCCGAATTTTTGCCATGCCAGCATCGATTTGCAAATATGCACTCCTCTGTCGTTTACCAAATTCACTTTTACCACATTGTTGCCTGCCGCTTCAAGTATGTTTGCAACTGCATATCCAAGCAGATTGTTACGAATATGACCCAAATGCAAAGGTTTGTTCGTATTGGGCGACGAATATTCTATCATCAGTTTTTTTCTGCTTTCGCATGAAAACTCGAAATTTATATTTTCCGCTGCTGCATTAAACCTTTGAATCCAAAATTCGGAAGTGAATTTAATATTCAGAAAACCTTTGACAACAGCATACGATTCAATTTCCTTATACAAAGATTTTAATTTTTCGCCGATTTCTATTGCCGTTGATTCTGGCGTTTTGCCGCTTACACGCAGCAAAGGGAAAACCACCAAAGTATAATCGCCTTCAAAATCTTTATTTGTAATCTGTATTTGAATTTGTTTGTCCAGAACCGTTGCGCCGTATAATTGCTCCACAACATGCCGTACATACGTTTGCATTAACTTTTCCATATATTATTCATAGAATTTGGCTGCAAAGGTAAAAATAATTTAATGATTTAAAAAAGCAACTGTTTAATTATTTGCGATGATAGCGTCATACATTCTAAAATGCCCTCAAAACGGCAGAATAAACGACCTGTTAATGCTCAAAGATTTGTCAGTTTACGCTATCCTTCGGCTTTGCAATGACGAACAAACCACGCAATCCGCCTTTACGATTATGCTTTTCATTTCATTAAATGAATATCGTATATAACACCCAGGCAGAAATATACATAACTGCTTTGCAGAATATTCGGAAAACATGTTTTCCGTGTTTGTTGCGCTTCCGCCAAAAGGAGAAACATCATTTTCACCATTGGATATACATTCAGGCAACATGTGTGGATTTCGTCATACTCTGCAAGACGTTGGCATTGCGGTTATGAAAATTCAGCCCTTATGGGCTGTTCAGGTAAAGAGTACTATATTCATTTATTTTTATTATCTTTGGCAAATTAAAAACATAATATGTCAAATTATAAAATCAATTTAAACAGAATAAAAGCATTTGCTTTTGATGTAGATGGAGTATTTACCGACGGCTCGTTACTGGTTGACAACGATGGATATTTTTTGAGAATTTATAACGCCAAAGATGGTTATGCCGTGCGTCAGGCTGTATTGCACGGCTATCACGTAGCAATTATTACGGGCGGCGTTGCGGCGTCAATCAAACACCGTTTTGAAGATTTGGGCGTGCAGGATATTTTTTTACTGTCGGAAAATAAAATTCATGATTTCTCAACATTTTGCCTCCGCCGCAATGTCAATGCCAACGAAGTGCTGTTTATGGGAGACGATATTCCCGATGTAGAAATAATGCAAACATGTGGAATATCCTGCTGCCCTGCAGATGCCGTACCCGAAGTAAAAAATGCCGCAAATTATATATCGTCATTCGCAGGCGGCAAAGGCTGCGTAAGAGATGTGATTGAACAGGTGATGAAAGTGCAGGGAAAATGGAACATAAATGCAAATAAAACAAAAAGCGAATAATAAAATCAAAAGCCATGCTGCTGGACGATATAAAGAAATATAACATAATTCTTGCATCTCAATCACCGCGCAGGATAGAACTAATGCGCCAACTCGGATTGAAGTTTACCCAAGTCAAACTGTCGGATACGGACGAATCGTATCCGCCCGATTTGGATAAAAACGAAATTCCCGCTTATGTTGCACGGAAAAAATCGGATGCATACACTCAAAACCTCAATGCCAACGATATTTTGATAACTGTTGACACAATAGTCTGGTGCAACGGCGAGATGTTCGGAAAGCCGAAAGACAGAAACGATGCTTTCCGAATGTTGAAAGCAATATCTGACAGTTCGCACGAAGTTCTTACCGGCGTTTGCTTGCGCTCCACAGCAAAAACAAGAAATTTTGTTGTTACATCAACAGTACATTTCAAAGCCTTTAGCGATGATGAAATAGAATTTTATATCAACACCTGTAAACCATACGACAAGGCTGGCGCGTACGGAATTCAGGAATGGATAGGATATGCAGGTTTGACAAAAATAGAAGGTTCATATTTTAATGTGATGGGCTTGCCAACACAAAATTTATATACCGAACTGGAGATATTTATAGATAGCAACACATGAAAATCAAAAAGGATGCTCAATTGAACATCCTTTTTTCTAAAAAATAAAAACTTAACTAAATAGACAAATAAAATCCAATAGACGTTTGATAACCGCTTAAGTCTATACCAAATCCTTTGCCAAAGTTGTGCTTGCCAACACCTTTTCCATCATTGTATCCAATGAAACCTAAATTGGCGACAACGCTTAATCGTTTCGTTAAATCAATAGCAATACCGGGTCTAAGTCCGGCTTCAAATCCTTTCAAACCGGAAAGCCCGAATGTTGCCACACCATCAGCGAAAACACTTACTATTCCTGATTTCAGAAATGAGTAACGCAAGTAAGGACTAATGACAGTTTCTCTCAATTTTACTTTATTGCCGTTATTTTTTTCTGTTGAATGTCTGTATTCAAAAGATGCAGCAAGAGCAAAATTGCTTGAAAATCTATAACCTAATTCCGGCGCAACAGTAAAAGCAGTTGTTTCCGTTCCGCCTGCTTTACCTGTCCAAAAACCGGCTTTCCCGCCAATAAACCATTTGTAATCCTGTGCACTTGCACCCCATATAATAGCCATAATAAAAATGGCTGATAAAATAATTCTTTTCATAATCCTTTTTATAAATTTTATTTTATATAAACATGCAAAAGTACGCAACAATTATTGCTGTCAATATCATTTACGTATGATTAACAAAAAATGAAAATGTTTAAGTATTTATGCGTAAATACACAAAAATCGTTAATCTTTTCTGGATTTACTTTTATTTTTAATACTTATTGTTTCATGCAAATTATTATGCAGCAGAGATGATATAAATACATTAACTTTTTGCTGTAATGGCATGGAAATATCCTTTTTTTATTAATACACAATAATCTCTATTAATGCAACAATACAGCATGTTGGATAACAAAATACGTATCAGAGTTAAAAAAAGGAATCATAATGAAAAGAAAAACAATAATTTGAAGCACAATCTTATTCATAATCGTCATAAAAATCAATGCGCAGGTATTTCAAATGCAGTGAATGAAATTTATTCTGTGCAAACAGGCATGAAATTAAAAAACACTAAATTACGAACAGTATTTTGATGTGCAGGTAAAAGCACAGCGCCGATAAAACGGATTGAACTGCATGAACTCATTTTTGAAACGGAATTATCTATATCAAATTCCTAAAAATCCAAATAACACGCAGCCGCAACGAAACGGCATTTAGACGCACATCTAAATACATTTTAGACGCATATCTAAATACGTTTTAGATGTACATCTAAAGACTGTTTAGATGCGCATCCAAATCGTATTTCGACAGCCAAAGAAATTGTTGTTAGCAACTGAAGCTGCTTCACGGCAAGTGAACGGCTACACATACTGTCAAAATGGCAATGATGTTTTTTAGAAGTAGCCTGTCCTGTTTTAGCGGCGTTACATCCGCTTATCGAAGATTTGCCTTATCGCGGCATTTCATACGATGTCAGCGTAATGTAGATCACCGTATCTTCTTCTACCGTAAACTTGCAATCGTCAAATGTCGGCGGACCATACTTTCCCTTGGCATTGTTGCTGCTGCCTGTTTTTTCCAAAGGAATACCGAATGTGCCTGAATCTAATTTGCCATTGTCGTTCTCGTCATGGAAAATGGAAACCGCATATTCGCCATGCGTAACGCCATCCACAACAGCACTGATTTCCTCTTTGTCCACTTTTACCATAGTTCCATACAGTTGCTTTTTCATGTAATTTTCCGCGTTATACACCGCCACATATAATGTGCCTGAGGTTTGTTCGATGCCATCTACTACAATGGTCAGTTTGCTTTGTGCGTTGAGCGTGCTTGCTGCAAGCAGCATCAACAGAAAAAATGTTTGTTTCATACTCTTAATTTGTTATTGAATGTAATTTGATTTATAAATTTTTTAATTCGTTTACTGTTTTTGACTTACTGAATGTAACGAAAACGCCTAAGAAAAGAAAGCGTTTGTCGTTAGCCGTTATTGCTCTTTTCACACCTGCGTTGATTGCAGAATATTCATAGCCGTAAATATTTTTATATCCCAATACGTTTTGACATCCGAAATGCACCACAATCCAATTGGTGGGCAGGTACGACCACGAAATATCCCAGCGGTTACGGAACGGCGTGTCGCCAGACTTTGCATAAGGGAAAGCCTCATTATAATAAGGCGTTCCTGAAGAAATACTGTAATTGCTCGCTATCATCGACCGTAAAGATTTTATCCAGTATTTCAGCGTTATGTTGAATGAATGTGGCGCCACGTAAGGCGGAGCGATTTTTTCGGAAAAATAATCATACTGTTTTTTTGTGTTGTTATATGAATAGGTCAGCCAGTATTCCAGTTGCCCGATATTGTTTTTCCAAAACAGATCAACTCCATATCCGTAGCCGCTTCCTGCATTTGCAAAGGCTTCTGCGCTGTATTTTCCCTGCGAGTAAGTAACGGCGTCTTTATACTTTTTATAGTAGGCATCCACCTGAAATTTGCTTTTCTGTTTCACATAACTATATGACACAGCGCCTTTGGTTACCGACGCAAAATCAATAGCATCCGACTGTTTCAGGTAATTCATGTCAGGCAACTGGAAATAATCGCCCACCGATACGGAAAAAATGTTTTTGGCATTAAGACGATAAGCTACATATATGCGTGGCGCCACATTAAACTTTTGCAAATAATCGGAATACTCGCCGCGCAAGCCCACATTCGCCGTCAAATTATTAGTCAAAAACAATTTCAAATCATTATATACGCTAAATAAACGACTGTTCGGTTTTGAGATATAATCTTGTACCAGCGAATAGGTTTCCGTATAGGGATTGTAAATAAATTCCGTCCCCAGTCGATTAATCAATTTACGGTATTTATATTGCAGCGTAATTTTGTTGTGATTCCACGTATTTTGCGAAGTCAGTTTGTCGGATTTAGTTTGGATATCAGTAACCGAAAGTTTGTCAATAACCACATTTCCCGCTACCGACAAGGATAGCGCGTTGCTGAACGTATGATAAAAATTCATTTGCGCATACAGATATGTTTGTTTCATGTCGCTTTCCAGCGGAATATTGTCTATGTTTTCATAAGCATACATACCGCCGGCGTAACTGCCATTGAACTGAGCCGTCATTTTTGTGTTTGGCGAAAATTCTTTCGTAAGAAAAAAATCGGCAGCAATTTGTTGATAATCTTTTTTCCAACGGTATTGATTTTCGTTCAACCTTTTCGATAACGCCATATTGACATAATCAAGGTTGGCGCGGTAGGCATACGAAGGTTTTTTGTCGATATGCGTTACGCCTGCATATATTGACGATACGGAAATCGTGGTTTTGGCTTCCATCTGTTCCCTTTCTTTGGTATTGAGATTTACCACGCCCGACAGGGCTTGTCCAAACTCCGCGTTGAATCCGCCCGATTGCAGCACAATGCCCTCAAACAGGTCGGAATTAAATCGGCTGCGCGCGCCGGCGTTCTTTGCCGATGCAGAGTAAGGATTTGACACTATCAAATCGTTAATATACACTTGCGATTCTTCGGCATTGCCGCCTTGAATAATCAGTCGTCCGTCATTGTCGTTAGCTTGCACGCCGGGCAGTATGCGCATGTTTGCGATAATGTCGGCAAGTGCCACAGGGTTGGTTACAATGTCAAAGGTGGACATTTGCATCGTCTGTGCCGAATAGTCGCTGAAGCGTCCGTTGCGGGAAGCGGAAACTTTTGCACTGCCTAAATTATACACACTGTCCAACAAAATCACTTTCATGGTTTGTTGATTTTTGTTTAGCGCAAGCGTTTTGGTTTTGTATCCAAACGAATGAAAGCGGATGATTCTTTTTTGCAGCGTGTCGGGGTAAGTCAACGTGAATTTTCCATCACTGTCAGAAACTGTTTGAATCTGTCCGTTATTAAAATTGACCTGCACGCCCGAAAGCGGGTTATTGCTTTTATCTACAGTTTCGCCCGATAATTTTGTTTGCGCCTGTAATCCAAATACATTTACTACGAGGCAAATAAATAAAATAAATACATTTTTTTTCATAATATCATTATTTGTAAATTGGTTTATATTATAAACCATAATAATAAAAAAATAATACGGATTCAGTTCTGATAAATTTCTCCATTATATCTTTTATTTTTTGCTCTTTCCATGATTCTCTCCACAAATCATGTTGGCATGCGCTCAATTCTACTCTGCGCTCTGCTCGATTATTATCTTCATTATTAGTAATTTGTTCCATTTTTTAGTGTTCTGTAATTAATTTCACGGCGCAAAGATAAACTAATTTATAATATAAACCAAATTTATTTTGAAAATTTTTGTCATGCAGTAAAAAAATACACATTTTCCGAACGATAACAACACATTAAAATTCTGATTAATTTGATGAAAAAATCTTTACGCCATACGGCTTTAAAATCTTGTAATGCGTAGGGATTCTTTCCCTGTAACTTTTTGAAGCAGGTTAATCGGCATAAAACATCTAAATAATATAAAACAATGACAACAAAACAATTACAATATTGAAAATATTCAAAACCGCTTATCAATAATTTAATTTTGAATTGGTTATGCAATCTTAAGGTTTTACTCATGATTTAATTAATTTATTTCCGTTTACAAAAAAATCATTATATTAGCAGCAATTTTAAATTAAATAAATTGTATTATTATGAATACGGAACTGGAATCACTGTTTAAGCAACATACTGGACAACAGGCAACCGACATTACAGAACTGCCTTCGTCGGGATCAAACAGACGTTATTTTCGATTGAAAAACGATAAAATTTCATTGATAGGAGTAACGGGAACTTCGACAGATGAAAATCGCGCATTTTATGAAATGGCAAAACATTTCAAAAAACAAAAAATAAATGTTCCAGATGTTTACCTGCACAGCGCCAACTGGATGCATTACATTCAGGAAGATTTGGGCGATACGCTGTTGTTTAATCTTATACAAAAAGGTCGTTTGACGCGAGTTTTCGACCATGACGAAAAAAATATTCTTTGCAAAACTATCAGAATGCTCCCGCAGATTCAGTTCAAAGGCGCAGAAAATTTTAATTTTAACCTGTGTTTCCCGCAACCGGAATTTAATGAACGTTCGATACTTTGGGATTTGAATTATTTCAAATACTGTTTTCTCAAATCTACTGGAATAGATTTTCAGGAAAATCGTTTGGAAGATGATTTTATCGCCATGACACAGACGCTTTTGCGCAACCAAACAACTACATTTATGTACCGCGATTTTCAGTCGCGAAATGTGATGATTAAGGATGGAGAACCTTATTTTATTGATTTTCAAGGCGGGCGCAAAGGTCCATTTTATTATGATGTTGCTTCGTTTTTGTGGCAGGCAAAAGCAAATTTCACCGATGAACTTCGCAAACTGCTGATAAAAGATTATATAGAATCATTGAAAAAATTTACGAATATAAATGAAGATGATTTTCACAATCAGTTACAACATTTTGTGCTGTTTCGCACTTTACAGGTTTTGGGCGCTTATGGTTTCAGAGGATATTTTGAAAAAAAACCTCATTTTATTCAAAGCGTTCCATTTGCAATCGACAACTTGCGCACTTTGCTCAATCAGGGCTACAACGAATATCCGTATCTTTGCAAAATACTTAATGAACTGACGAATTTGAAGCAATTTTCGGCTGATTTGAAAAAACACCAACTGGAAGTTTCTGTTTACAGCTTTGCATACAAAAAAGGTATTCCCAACGATATTTCGGGAAACGGCGGCGGCTATGTTTTCGACTGCCGCGCAATAAACAATCCGGGTAAATACGAACGCTACAGCCAGTTCAACGGCTTGGACGAACATGTAATCACATATCTCGAAGATGATGGAGAAATTACAACTTTTCTTGAAAATGTTTACAAAATAGTTGAAAGTTCCGTAAATCGTTACATCAACAGAAAATTTACAAATCTCATGGTTTGTTTCGGTTGTACCGGCGGGCAGCACAGGTCTGTTTATGCAGCCCAGCATTTGGCGGAACATTTGCACAAAAAATTCGGCGTAAAAGTAAATCTTGTTCACCGCGAGCAGAATATTGAACAGGTTTTTGAAAATAAAAATCAATAATAATTGATATATTTGTAAAATATTTTATTGACATTCATGGCAAACGAAAGAAAAACAGAACGAAACCCTGTAATACAAGCGGCAAATGGACAAATACGGCTTTACAAAATTGTTATAGACATTATGACGATAAAATGCCGCACGAAAAAAGAAGCAAATCAAACAAATATAGAAATATGGCAAAACAACAATTATCAACAATTTCAATAGATTATTCTTGGTCGTTTTCAGATAAGACGATTAAAGATACTTCGTATATTACGCACGGTTATTACACTTATCCCGCAAAGTTTATTCCGCAACTTGCCGAAAGGTTGATTAAGGAAAATTCTCGAGAAGGCGATGTTGTAATAGACCCATTTATGGGCAGTGGCACAACCGTTGTTGAGGCAATCGTAAATAACAGGTTGGGAATAGGAACAGATATAAATGAAATTGCGAATTTGCTTGCAAAAGTTAAAACAACGCCTATTTATTATTGGGATTCGGAAAAAGAAGTCCAGAATACGATTTATAAAATTACTTGTTAGTTATGCTTACATCAAAAGAACTTTTAGAAAAGATCGTCTCGCAACTGAAAAAGCGAGTAGCCAGCTTGACAGTTTCCGAAACAGATAAATGGAGCAGTTTGTACCAACAAAGCGGAAAACGATTTGCTTATTATTCGTTCGCGAAAAAATCTGCAAAAATTTCTTTTTGGTGTGCATGAAATGTGGACGAAATAAAGAAAAAATATGATAAAAAAATAAAATTTCAAATTAAATATTCAAATACGATTTTTAAAATAATTACCTGATTATGAATGTTATAAAAAATAAAAGAGAATGGCAGTTTATATTAAAAGAAACCCATAAAAGGTTTAACAATAATCGTTTGCAACGTGAAATGTTATTTACTATGCAAATAGAACTGTCAAAAATAAAACCAAACTTACAATTTTTCAATGAATTAAAAGAAAAATATTTGAAGATTAACTGCTAAAATTTTATATAATTTATTAACGGACATATTGAATGGAAAAAATAAAATTATCTATTTGCAGAAATTCATTGATTGGACTTATGAAAGTTGCTTGCCACATAACAGACTCGGAAAAAACTAATGCCAATGCAAAATTTGCGTAATCATAAAGCAATGATTTTTGCCGCAGGAATGGGAACGCGCCTGAAACCGCTTACCGATAATCTGCCCAAAGCGCTTGTGCCGCTTGCTGGAAAACCTGTATTGGAGCATCTTATAAACAAACTGAAACGTTCGGGATTTACGCAAATTGTTATTAACGTGCATCATTTTGCCGATATGATTATTGATTTTCTTGCCCGCAACAATAATTTCGGCGTAGATATTTATATATCAGACGAACGCAGCTGTTTGCTTGATACAGGAGGAGGCATAAAACATGCCGCCAGATTTTTGCAGGGCAACGAGCCGTTTTTGGCGCATAATGTAGATATTGTTTCCAATGCGGATTTGAACGATATATACGAAAAACATTGCGCCGAAAATTCGTTTGCAACACTTTTGGTAAGTGTACGCAACACATCGCGCTGCCTGCTGTTCAATGCCGACAATAAATTATGCGGATGGCAAAACAAATTGACAAACGAACTGAAACCATGCAACTCGCAATTTACGTACAGCGAATGTACAGCCTACGCTTTTGGCGGAATACACGTTATATCGCCGAAAATATTTAATTTCCTTGATGATTATCCGAAAATTTTTCCGATAATTGATTTTTACCTGTCGCAATCTCAAAAACAGGATATTCGCGCATACGTTCCTCATCATCTTCGACTGGCAGATATCGGCAAATACGAAACATTACCGCAAATCGAAAAGGAATATTCGGATTTGATATAATACAGCATACCGATGTTCATGCGCTTACAACTGCAAATGATATTATTTGTGCTTATAACATTTTATCCAGTCAATATCAAACGAAATAGGCAAATCGATGTCATTCAGTTCCTGCTTTACTCCCGACGAAAATGCCAAATACATTTGTTCGCTGATAAGAATATTTGTTGAAAAAACTTTTTTGCCGTTTATTGTCCATATTATTTCAGATGGATTCCATTCTATTCCCACAATATAAAATTTCTGTTTCAAGGGAATTGGAAGTTTTTTTACAACACTTTGAGAATTACTGAATGCTCCAACCTGTATTTTTCCATCTTTTACGCAAAATATGTTTATAAACGGCAGCATTTGTTCGCTGCCGAGCCAAAAAGCGTGATACGTTCCTTTTGTTTTCGGCGGCAGTATTTTTGCTTCTATTTTACCGTATGTTTGCACAAATTTTGTTGCCGTGCTAATCGTTCCCGATGTATAAGAAAACTTTTTTGGTACAAATCCGCTGTCGCTCCACAAAAGTCCGTTTGCCTGTTCTTTGCGTGTTATTATTTGCAAAAGGCTGTTTGTAACATTTATGTTTTTCCCATTCGATATGAATTGCAAATCTCCCGATTGAGTGTACGGTTTATGAAGATGTCTGAAAACTGTAACAGGTTGCGTTATCCATTTTTTTTCGAGAATTGCCGATGTAAAATCATCGCCAAACGAACCTTTCCATTTCGACATTTCGCTTACATATTTTTTACATGATTCCTGCAATTTTGGTAATAATTTAATATCTGCAGATTTTTTTAAATATGTATAATCTTCAAATGTTTTGTACGCCTCACATTTTTTATGTTTGTCCTTATCGCAAAGATATGCTTTCCGTTCTTTAAATTCCTGTGTTTCTGATTTTTGTTTTAAGTGCAAATATTTTTCTACTTCAAATGAATTGGAATTACTGCCTGATGAAAGAAAATGTTTTACTTTTTTGTTTTTGCTTAAGTATTTCAACTTCTTTTCCAACTCATACTCTGCGCTATTTTTAAATTTTTGATTTTTGACGACATCTATATCATTTTTGCATCGTCCGGATTCTACATATTCTTTCAGTTTCATGAATTTGAGATATGCTTCGGAATCCAGAATTTCACCCATTTTTTTGCAGTTGTTTTCCATTACGGCAATTGTTTTTTCATATTTTTCCGTTGCCGTAAGAGGACTAAAAATTCGATATTTTAAAAACTCAATCATCTTAAATCATTTTTTATTTTGGCGGTAAGTGTATTAAATATTCAGTGTTAATCAATCGGCAATTAATTTAAAGCCTTTTCCGCGTACGTTTATTATTTGTATTGATGGATCATCTTTCATATATTTACGAAGTTTTGTAATATATACATCCATGCTGCGTGCGTTGAAGTAACTGTCGTCATTCCAAATTGTGCGTAATGCAAAATTTCTGTCTAAAATAGCATTGCGATTGAAGCACAAAAATTTGAGCAGTTCAGATTCTTTAGCTGTAAGTTTCTGTTCGATGTTTCCTCTTACAAGTATCTGTTTTGTAGAGTTGAATCTGTAAATGCCTATATCAAATTCATCTTGCGACTGGTCTGTTCCGCCTTTTGTGCGGCGCAAAACTGCTTCAACCCTCAATAATAATTCTTCAATACTGAATGGCTTGGTCATATAATCATCTGCTCCCGAATTAAATCCTTCGGCAATATCTTCTTTTTGTGATTTTGCCGTAAGAAAAATTATAGGGATAATATTATTTACATGACGCATTTCTTTAGCCAATGTAAATCCATCTTTTTTGGGCATCATTACATCCAAAATGCAAATGTCGTACGACCTTGCCTGAAATCCTTTGAATGCAGATTCCCCGTCTGCGAAAAGGTCTGTTTCATAACCTTTTACTCTTAAATACTCTAACAATAAAACGCCTAAATTTTCGTCGTCTTCTGCTAAAAGAATGCTTGCTTTAAAATTATTTTCCATAATATTATAATTTAATTTGATTATAAAAAATGTTTTTATTCATCTGTTTAATGCCGTAAATTTACGAATTATTTTTTAGTTGGCAAAAAAATTGTAAATGTACTGCCTTTTCCTTTTTCACTTTCTACACTGATTTTACCTCCGTGCATTTCTACTATTTTCTTTACGTAATTCAATCCCAGCCCCGAACCTTTTACTGTATGTATGTTACCTGTAGGCACTCTGTAAAATTGTTCAAAAATATGCTTGTGATATTCTTTTTCTATTCCTATTCCATTGTCTGACACTGAAATAATTATTCCCGTATTATTGTTTTCGGTGCGAACTAATATTACAGGATGTTTTTTTGAATATTTCAATGCGTTGTCTATAAGATTTGATATTATTTGCTGCAAATGCATCTCATCTCCAACAACAATATTTTCTTTTGCATCGTACTGCGTCATTATTTTTCCTTTTTTTTCATTTAATTGCAGCATGTACGAATCCACCGCTTTTGTGATAATATTTTTAATATTTACATCATTGTGTCTTATGTTGATATTGCCGCGTTCTACGGCAGCCATACGTAATACTTTTTCAACCAAACTGCTGAGGCGTTGCGCCTCGTCCCTTATCATTTTGGATAATTTCGCCACATTTTTCTTTTCGATCGGCACATTTTCGTCTTTCAGCATTTCTGCCGCAAGCGTAATTGTTGCTATTGGCGTTTTCAGTTCGTGAGTCATGTTTCCCATAAAGTCATGACGCATTTGCGACAATCGTTTTTGATGAAAAATTATCATAAGCGTTGCGGCAAAAGTGCCTGTTATAATAATTATTAACAGCAGAGAGGAAAAAATGATGAGAGATAATTTTTTAAAAATATAGTCGGTCAGATTTGGAACATATATATTTAAATAATATTTCGGAGCTTGTTCGGCATCGTTAGGAAACATCTGTTTTTTATATAAACAGTCTTCTCTGTCCGACCTGTATTCTTTGGTTGTCAGCGCATTTACTTCAACATCATCGGCGCTTGTAACTGCAAATTCAAATTCAGTATCAATTTTTTGCTGTGCAAAGTGTTTGTGTATAAGCGAATCTAATCTTATCATCGAAAGTCTGTCTTCAATTGAAATGTCAACAGTTACTTTTGTTTCCTGTTTTTCATCTATAAACAGCTTAAATTGGTCAGATACGGGCAAATTATCATTTCGCTTGTCCAATTCCAACCCTAAAATTCCTCCTTTTATCAAGTGATTTAATCGATTATCGGAAGTTGCCAACTGCACATCGTTTTTGTTTATCCAAAAAATTATGGATTGTTCTTCCACTATTTTATTGAATGAAGATGACCATGTAGTTAAACTTTTTTTTGATATTGAACGATAGCTTCCTTTCCCGAAATATTCGCCTATTGTTGGGGATTCTACATTGTCGTTTACAACTATTTCAGCTTCATTAATCACATTATCAAGCACCATTCGCATTTTCGCATCGAAATTATCCTTTTGTATTTTCCCTGCCGTATGCAGTGAATTTCCTTGAAGAATAACAAGCGATACGGTGCAAATACAAATAGCAATTGATAATAAAATTATAATTTTTCTCTTCATTCCAAGTAGTTTCTCTGCGAGCAAAGTTAGGCGATTTGTTTTGAAGGCTGTTGTGTCGTTAATAAAAATTAACAATACTAAATTCTCTCAAAAGCTTTGAATAAAGGTGTTTTTTTAACAGTTAAGTTCATACATGCGGTTATTTCTTTAACAGTTCTTATTGCTGATACAATGCCGTTGATTTGCTCATTTGTTAAAATCCCTGAAACTTTCAGAATAAAATCTATGTCATAAAGTTGAGGAATTAACCTTAATTCTCCATATTTATTGCAAATAAAAGAATATTCGATATTTGTTTTTTTACATAAATAATTGAAATAAGAAACGTGATTGCCGCTGAATATTTTGTTTTTCAACACGGGATGTTCCGCTTTTCTCAAATCCAGCGACAATACGTCATTGATATTCCATGCCAAATAATAATCCGCCTGCGCAGATACTATCGCAAAAACAACAAAATTTTGATTTGTCGGCTCTTGTATTGTTATTTTTTTTTTAGTTGCGTTTGATTTCATTATACAATTAATGAACAACTATATCTGTTACAGTTATTTTGGCAGATCTGATTCCTGTTTTGCCTTCTTCAATTGGGTTTCGGTGGCAATTTGCCGTTTCATTTCCACTTCCTGTTGCTTGTTTTGAATTTTTTGCGTATTTTCTTCTATTTTTTTCAAAATCTTTTCCTTGTCTTTTTGCAGCGACACCGCATCATCCTGCAAATTACGCAAATCTTTTTCCGCTTTCTTCAAATCATCCATGCTTTTATCAAGCTGAACTGTTGTTATATACAGTTCTACATAAGGTTTCAGATCGTTTTCAAATTCTTTCACTTTATTGATTATACTTTCGCATGTTGCGGATGTACAAAATTGTCCATTTTCCAGAGAAACAAGGATATAAATTTTCGACTCGCTTTTGTTTTGTCTGTTTTTGTCCACTTTTGTATAGATTGTCATCGTTTCGCTGCCGAATTCTCTGAATTTTACGTTTTTGTATTCGATAAAACCTTTAGATGCGTTTTTCCCTTTCAACCCGTTTGATGCAAATCGTTTTTCAAGTGTTTTTTCAACTTCATCCACCGTATAGGGCAAATCAATACATACTGCATTTTGATAGCCTGTTTTCATTTCAACGGTTGTTTCATACGATTGTGCTTTGCCTGCATAAATAGCGGCAACAAAAATCAGAATTGCTGTTATTAAATTTTTCATACTTTTATTTTTTATTATTGAAATATTATCGAATTAAAGCAATTATTATGCCAAATTTTAATCACTCATAATGCTCATGTCTATAAATTTTTATAGAGCCAATATTTTAATCGCAGTATTTTTATTCAGTCATTTTTGTTTGTAAGTTAATTATATGGCAAAAAATTAAAAATGCCGAATTTGGGTAGCGTAAGCAGGTTAAGGAAAGTTTTTGCATAGCATTTCAATTAATTGTGTACTTTTCATTCTACCTTGATATTTTTCGTTTTCATTGTACTTATTTGTTTATGATCTATAAAGATACGAAATATCAAAGTTTTTTTTAAATGAAATTGCACTATAATTGTCTAAAGACAAAATAGTTACATGACAAAGTTGTGTTTTTTATCATGTAGTAAACCGTACATCAATTGTAATTTTCCGAATACTAAGGTTTAAAAATCCATTTCAATCTGTCCGGTTTAACATTTGATGTAATAAAAGTTGTTGAATTTATTCCTCCAATACTGGTAACATAAACTTCATTCCAGCCTTTTTTCAATTCGACAATATTATCAAAAATATTAATAACAGTCCAATTATCTTCCTCTTTATCACTTGATCCTGTAATGGTAATATCTCTGTCAACATAAATATAACTGGCGCAAATATCATGATTATCGGCAGTTTTACAAATATATTCAAATTTGCCTGTTGCCTGTCCGTTTTTGAATGTCGCCAAATAATCCACACTTGTTGTTTTTACATGCGGGTCGCTAACATTCACACCATCTGGAATAACGTTATTTGATATTGGAGTCCATTTGTCATCTAATATCAACAAAGGCAAAGTCATCATAAATCCTCCGTCTACATATTCGGCGCTTGCTAAAATATTGTAAAGTACAGCGCCATTATTCTCGTGATAATTCCTTATTGCTTTCACGCTGTCAATATGCGAATTGTAATCGCTTCCGTTTTCTATATTCCTCGCATCAATAATGAAATTTTGAGGAGTTGCATTGTCATCACCATCGTCGCTTCCGCAACCTGTGAACATAAATCCTGCACAAACGCAGGCAATCGTTAATATACTTTTTCTCATAATATAATATTATATTATTTAGTTATTAATTAATATGTTTCGAATAAATTATCAATATATTTTTCATGGCTTCAAAGGTTCAAATTCATATCCTGCGGCTTTGCCATGTTTGATATTTCCCATTGCAGGAAAGGCAATGTGCATACCGCCTGCGGGAATTTTATTTTTTGCAGCATATTCAAGTATTTTTTTGCGTGTATCTACAGCCTGTTCTGGATTTACATCGTAAGTAACGGCAATTTCGGGATGCGGCATTTGTATTGCCATTGCATGGGCAAGGTCTCCCCATATCAGAAATTGTGAATTTTCGGATTGCAGCAAATATGCCGTATGTCCGGGCGTGTGTCCGTATGCTGCAATGGCGTATATTCCGCTCATCAGTTCGCTTTTGGTGTTTTCCAAATCTGAGGGAACAAATAAATGCAATTTGTTTTTATATGCCTGTATTATATTGCGTGCCTGTTCGCTTCCCCGCGAGTCGAGATTCATCCAATAATCATGTTCGGCTTGAGCAATATAAAGCTGCGCATTGGGAAATGTAATTTGTTCATCGTGCAACAAGCCGCCAATATGGTCGCCGTGCATGTGCGTAAGCAAAATAATATCAACCTGTTTTGGTTCAACATTTTGCTGTTTCAGATTGTTAAACAGATTTCGTCCGAAGCCGGCATCAATCAGTATTGTTTTTTCGGGAGTTTTTACCAAAAAAGCATTGCAAGCCGAAAGGAATGTTCCATCCTGAGCGTATTGGTTTATCATTTCCTCCGTTGCGCCGATTAATATTGATTTTCCGCTTTTTTGCTGTCCTTCGGAAAGCGCTGTTATTTCCATGTTTTCCATTGTAAATTTGAAAACATTAACGTTTTCCTGTGCCATTATACCTGTGCATATAAGCGAAACAAACAATAAAATTAAATATCCTTTCATAATATCATGTTATAAAATTTTTGCAAAATTAATGTTTTTTTTACAGATAAATATCTTTTTTTAGAAATTTTAAATAAAATTTCATTCAGTTGCGTGCAATATGAAAATAATTCATGTAAATTTGTCAAATTTTTAGTGATATGGAACATTTTAACCCAAATGATATTGGTTTGCCTAACGGCAATTTTTTTGCTCTCCCTTACTCTGTCGATGAATCTGAAATTGTGTTGATTTCGGCTCCGTGGGATGTTACGGCATCTTATCGCTGCGGAACGGCAAATGCTCCGCAACGCATTATTGCCGCATCATCTCAAATTGATATTTACGATATTGACGTGGAAAATGCGTGGAAAATAAAAATTGGGACGCATCCGTACGATGATGAAATATTTGGAAAATCAACAAAATTGCGCAAAAAAGCCGAAAAGGTCATCGCCCATCTTGAAAATGGCGGAAATATTAACGATATATCAATTTTGCATGAACTGGAATTAATAAACAAGGCATCGGAAAAACTGAATGTTAGAATGTATGAATATGCTAAAAAATATTACGGAGAAAATAAAATAACAGGAATTGTGGGCGGCGAACACAGCGTGCCATTCGGATTGATAAAATTTTTGAGTGAAAAATACGACAATTTAGGGATATTGCATATAGATGCTCACGCCGATTTGCGGCACGCGTATGAAGGATTTGAATATTCTCATGCATCAATAATGTACAATGTAATCACAAAATGCAAAAATGTTGCAAAGCTGGTGCAGGTTGGAATTCGCGATTTTTGTACCGACGAAGCCGATTTGATTGCAGGCAGCGATAAAATATCGGCATATACAGATTTTTACATCAGCGAACAACTGTTTGGAGGCGAACAGACATGGAAATCTATTTGCAACAATATAATAAACGAATTACCCGAAAATGTTTACATAAGTTTCGACATTGACGGATTAAGCCCCGAACTTTGTCCCAATACTGGAACTCCCGTACCGGGCGGATTGTCGTTTCAGCAGGCTTACTATCTTTTACGCGTATTATCAAAATCAGGAAGGAAAATCGCAGGTTTTGATGTTTGCGAAGTTGCTCCAAATCCTTATAATGACCATGATGAATACGATGCAAACGTAGGCGCTCGCATTTTGTATAAAATATGCTGTCTTGCACATCTGTCAAATATCGGAAAACATCCTAACCGTACAGGATAATTTAATTTTACTGAAATCTTAAAGAATGCCCAATATAGATAAACAAATAAAGAAAATTCGCAAATATTACTGGCTGTACAAGCGAGAAAGAAAAATACGGGATACGTTTTCTCAGTTTTTTCACAAGGAAGCGACAGGAGGAATATTATTGTTTTTTGCAACCGTCATTGCTCTTGTTTCAGCCAACTTTCCTCAATTTTTCAATTTGAATGTAATATGGGAAAAGGAACTTGCAATATCCATAGGCGATTTTGTTCAAAAAATGTCGTTGCGCCACTGGATAAACGATGGATTGATGATGATTTTCTTTTTTGTTGTAAGCCTCGAAATCAAACGCGAGATTATGGTTGGAGAACTTTCATCGCTGAAAAAATCAAGTTTGCCCATTGCTGCCGCAATAGGCGGAATGATTGTGCCGGCTTTGATTTTTTGCGCCTTCAACATCAATTCGCCAGCAACAGATCGCGGCTGGGGAATACCTACGGCAACCGACATCGCATTTGCAATAGGAGTTCTTTCTATTTTGGGCAAACGCGTTCCCATGTCGATGAAAATATTCCTCACCGCACTTGCAATCGCCGACGACCTTGGCGCAATCCTTGTAATTGCATTTTTTTATCCTGCGCACGCAATTAATCTCAATATTATGCTTATTGCGGCAACGGTAATGGCAATAATACTTGTATTAAATTCATTGCAAATACGGCATACATTTCTGTATTTAATCACAGGATTTGTACTTTGGTTTCTGGTTTTGCAGTCAGGCATACATGCCACAGTTGCAGGAATTTTACTTACTGTAATTATCCCTACTCGCACTCGCATAAGCGGAACAAAATTTTATGCTCATACCAATTTTCTTGTACGCAAATTCAGAACACATTATATTGAAAATAAAAATATTTTAGCCAACAAAGAATGTCTTGACGTTATAAATGCCATGCGGTCGGAAATAGCAAAAGCATCATCTCCAATGCAAAAATTTGAATCTTCTCTGCACGGATTTTCGATGTACTTCATAATGCCTCTGTTTGCGCTGGCTAACGCCGGTGTTGTTGTTAACTTTAACGAATTTAATTTTTTCAGCGAAGTATCGCTCGGCATAGCCTGCGGACTGATAATAGGCAAACCTGTCGGAATCTTTTTATTCAGTTTCATTATGATAAAGTCGGGCTTGTCGAAATTTTCGGACGGAATGAATTACAGATTGCTGTTCAATGCAGGAATATTTGCAGGAATAGGATTCACCATGTCGATGTTTGTAAGCAATTTGGCGTTTGACTGTCCAATCTACACCAACACTGCCAAAATTGCAATATTCATATCGTCTCTGATAGCCGGCATATTGGGAATAGCAGCAATCACGGCAACAAAAACCCGCAAATAAAAGGATGATATCTTTGCAAACCCTTAGGCAGATTCACATCTCAATGCAACTGCTGTTTTCTTTGGTTGCATTATTTGCAATATTTGGTTTGCAAGCGCAAACTGTTAATGACATTCCATTATCGGAATTAGATGCTGAATATGTGATGATTGTTGGCACAGGTAAATTTCTGTCAAACAAAGTAACTGTTAAACTTGACTTTGGGCAAAAAACAAAGTATTGGGGAGGAGGAAAAGAGCAAAAATTACTTGACGAAAATGGTAAAAAATTGGAACTAAATTCAATGATTGATGCTCTTAATTTTATGCAGCGGTTCGGATATGAATTTGTAAATGCTTATGTTATTACAAGTGATAAAGGAGATGTGTTTCATTGGATTTTGCGTAAAAAACGTGAATGATACTCAAATTACAGGTTTCCACTCAATTTATAATGCAATTACATTTTGTTTATAATGGAAAATATTTGAGTTAGTGATTATTTGGAGTAATGATACCTCATAGAGAACCAATGAATCTCTATCATGTTTTCGTTTACAGAATATATTATTCTATGTTCGGAATTGATGCGTCTTGACCATTTGCCTGCAAGTTCGGGTTTTCCTGTTCCTGTGTATGGATGTTCGGAAATATCTATTAAAAGACGATTAATTTTATCAAATAACCTTTTTTGCCCGCTATGCCTCCAATATTGATAATCATTATAAGCATGAGGAGTGAATATTATTTTCATCGTATAGAATTTATGTCAAATTCGATACCTTTGCCTGCCTTAATATCCTGTTCTCCTTTGCGTATTATATCCATCATTATTGGGGATTTGGCTATATATTCGGTTTCTTTAATTGAGTTGTATTCTTCCAAAGAAATCACAACAACGCTTTCATTGCCTGAACGATAAATGATCAAAGGCTCATTATCGTTGATAACTCCGTCCAAATAAGTTTTCAAGTGGTTTCTTAATTCCGTATAACTTGCTGTTTTCATATTCACTAATATTTTATTGTACAAAGACAAGTACTTATTTTTGTACTTGCAAGAAAAAACCGCTTTTTCCCACCATGGCAAACGCATTTAAATTTTGAGCAGATTGATAAGACAATTTTTGTTCCATGCTGCATTGTGCCGTTTAGTGCGTAAATGAGCCTTTTTCTGTGTCTTTTTTCAACAGGTTAAGTACTGTTTTTTTATTTTTTAATGCGTTTGCCCTGTCAACATTTCGGTATTTTTGTCTATTTGTAAATAATATGTACATTTGCGATGTTAAATTTTAAATTAAGACAAAAACAGCATCACAAAATACGTTTAAAAAAAATAAAATAAACTGTAAGTACAAGTTAGGTAAATCAAATAAATTAACATATAAAAATATCTTAAAATCAGTAAAATGCCAAGTAAAGCAATCATCGAAAAATTGAAAAAGATACAAACGCCGTTTTATTTTTACGATATTGAACTGTTAAAAAAAACAGCGCAAACAGCAATAAACGAAGCCGAAAAATTCGGATACACTATTCATTATGCGCTAAAAGCAAATTCAAATCACAAAATTCTGAAAATATTAAGCGCAGCAGGATTTGGCGCAGACTGCGTAAGCGCTAATGAAATTGTACGCGCAACAGAATGTGGATTTAATCCGAAGCATATCGCTTATGCAGGAGTAGGAAAAACCGACAAAGAAATAAATACCGCGTTGGATTCAGGAATATTTACGTTTAACTGCGAATCGCTGCCCGAAATAGAAAACATAAACAGTATTGCGGCAAAAAAAAGCAAAATCGCCGATATTGCAATACGTATAAATCCCAATGTTGATGCTCATACTCACGAATATGTAACAACAGGACTTGAAGAAAACAAATTTGGCATAAGCGAATGGCAGTTCAATGAAGTTGTTGAAAAAATAAAATCGCTCGACAGTGTAAAACTTATAAGTCTTCATTTTCACATAGGCTCGCAAATTACAGATATGAAAGTATTTGAAACGCTTTGTGCGAGAGTGAACGAGATTCAGAAAATATTTGAAACGCTTGGAATAAAACTTCCGCATCTTAATGTTGGCGGCGGTTTGGGAATTGATTATAAAAATCCCGATGCAAATTCTATCATAGATTTCAAATCATATTTTGAGATATTTAATAAAAATCTGAACTTATACGATGGGCAAAAATTGCATTTTGAACTTGGGCGCTCAATTGTCGCTCAATGCGGAAGCCTCATTACGCAAGTTACTTACGTAAAAAACGGACGGCAAAAAAATTTTGTAATAACGGATGGAGGAATGAACGATTTGATTCGTCCCGCACTGTACAGAGCTTATCATAAAATAAAAAACCTTACATCTTCAAAACCTGAAAAAATTTATGATATTGTAGGTCCTATATGCGAATCAAGCGACTGTTTTGCAAAAAATGAAATGATTAACGAAACACAGCGCGGAGATATTCTTGCTATATGTTCGGCAGGCGCTTACGGAGAAGTTATGGCTTCGCAATACAATTTACGCGAATTGCCCAAAGCATACTATTCTGATGAAATATAACTGTAAAAAATAAAAATATGAAAAAACTGATTCTATTATTAAGCATTGCAACGATTTGTTGTGAAAATTACGCACAGACAAACAGCAAAGGAGTATTGGCAAAGAATGTATTCCAAATGAATAACGGCATAACTCTTTCAAAAGGAGACACAATTATGTTGGGAATACCTAAAAATGAGCTAAACAAATTTACTTATGTGTACGAACCGCGACATGCTTTTGGGCTGCTCGGAGGAAACGGAGCAGATACGAAATACTGTTATAAAATGCTTATTATTCACTTTTTTACAACAATAAAAGATAAAGAAACTAATGAGAAAAAAGTTATTGCATCATTAGGTTACGGCAAAAATGGCGAAATTATATTTGACTGCGCAATAGCAGAAGCAATTGAATATGGCGAAGTAATTGCAAAAGGCAGAGTGCCGCAAAAATTCAATATTGCCCTAAAAACCGACAATGAAAAAAGAAAAAGTCAGACGCAATCAAATCAGACAGAACCAGAAAACAACAACGCAGCCGCAAAAGCAGATAAAAATACGCTTCTGGACAAAATAAACGAATTGAACAGAAATAATAATATAACCGACAGCGAACATTATCAACTGCTGAAACTTGTTACATCTGGCAATAACACAAGTGTCAGCGACAAAAAGGAACTTGTAAAAACCTTGCAGTTATTGCGCGACAGCAAAACGCTTGAAATTGAATATTACGATGAAATTATAGATTTACTTTTGCAGTAAAACTGCGTTTTTCTCAATGCTGATAAGATATTCTTTCATGGCAAGCCCGTAAGCGTAACCAACAAGTTTTCCGTTTGAGCCAACAACTCTGTGGCATGGAATAACTATCGGCAAAGGATTTTTATTATTTGCCATTCCTACGGCACGCGAAGCTTTCGGATTTCCTGTTTCTTCGGCAATCTGTTTATATGTACGAAGTTGTCCGTATGGAATATTTCTCAATGCCGCCCAAACCTGCTTTTGAAATTCTCCGCCTTGCGGATTTATCGGAAAATCAAAGGATTTTCGTTTTCCTGCAAAATATTCTTCAATCTGTGAGGCAGCTGTTTTTATTGCTGCTGTTTCGGTTTTGTTGCCGTTGACTTTTTTTTCGGCTAAAGCAATTTCTACGATACAGCCGTTGTCTTCAACTATTAAAACACAGTTGCCATTTATGTTGTACGAATAATAATTTTTCATTTGTTTTTATCTGTTAATTTATTGCTACATTTTGAGTTCATAAAATTTATGAAATTATTAAAACTGTATAGTTGTATATATTTTGTTGCTTGCTTTTTTATAATGAACAATTTCACTTTGCATCAAAAACTTATCATTGCGCTTTTCATCTAAAATAATTTCAAACAAACAAAATTAAGAAATATTTTTTACGAAACAATATTTTTTTTGTAAATTTGCGGAACTAAAAATCAATTATAATCTTATATCATTTTAATATTTTGTATTATGGAAATAAAAGGGAAGTTTGATCATTACAATTTCAATGTGTTGAATCTTGATCGTAGCATAGCGTTTTATGAAAAAACTCTCGGTTTTGCCGAATATAATAGGCAAACGGCAGACGATGATTCATTTATCATTGTGTTTTTACGCGATAAGTACAATTCGGATTTTTTGTTGGAACTGACATGGATGCGCGATCGTAAAGAACCCTACGGTTTGGGCGATTACGAATTTCATCTTTGCGTTCGCGTAGATGGCGATTATGATGAAGTTCGCAAATTTCATAAGGAACTTGGTTGCGTATGCTACGAAAACGAAAAAATGGGTTTGTACTTTATATCCGATCCAGATGGTTACTGGATTGAAATATTGCCGCTGAAAAGAAAATAATTTTCATAATCTTTTCAATTTAACCGTAAAATGTCGCATTACTTCGGCTTCCCATTCTATTGACATGCCGCGAGTTATGCTGTTGCGTCTGTCAAAAACATTTTTCAGAGCAACGGCAACTACATCCATGTGATTGTTGGTATATGTTCGGCGGGGAATCGCAAGGCGTAAAAAATCATTACATCCGAATCTGTTTTCGCGAGTTACGGGGTCGCGGTCGGCAAGAATATATCCGATTTCGCATCCGCGAATTCCAGCTTCAAGATAGAGTTCAACAGTAAGCGTTTGTGCAGGAAATTCTTCTTTTGGTACATTTATCAGTACTTTCGGAGCATCAATAAAAATTGCATGTCCGCCGGCAGGACGCTGATATGGAATTTCAAATTCATCAAGCCTCGAAGCTAAATATTCAATTTGTTTTATACGGGTTTCGAGGTTTTCAAATTCCGTATTTTCGTCAAGTCCTACGGCAAGTGCGTTCATATCGCGTCCGTTCATTCCGCCGTAAGTGATATAACCTTCAAAAATAATTCCTTTTACTTTTGCCTGTTCGTACCATTCTTCTATATTTGTTGCAATAAATCCGCCCATGTTGACTATCGCATCTTTTTTGGCGCTCATTGTCATTCCATCGGCATAAGTAAACATTTCGCGGCAAATTTCTTTTATAGTTTTGTCGGCATAATCTTTTTCGCGTTTTTTTATGAAATATGCATTTTCGGCAAATCGCGCAGAATCAAACAAAACAGGTTTGTTGTATTTTTTTGCAAGTTTGTTTACTTCTCGAAGATTTTGCATTGAAACGGGCTGACCGCCTGCTGTGTTGTTGGTAACAGTTATAATTATAAACGGGATTTTTTCGTTATGTTCAATCAAAATTTTTTCAAGTTTGCGTATGTCAACATTTCCTTTAAAAGGAAGTTCAAGTTGAGTATCAAGCGCTTCATCTATTGTGCAGTCGATTGCAAACGCTTTCCTCGATTCTATGTGTCCCTTGGTTGTGTCAAACTGTGAATTGCCGGGAATATAATCGCCTGCTTTCACAAGGCATGAGAACAGTACATTTTCGGCGGCGCGACCCTGGTGAGTCGGCAAAACGTATTTAAAACCTGTTATTTTATTTATTGTTTCTTTCATTTTGAAGAAAGATGTTGCGCCTGCATAACTTTCATCGCCAATCATCAGCGAAGCCCACTGTCTATCGCTCATTGCGCCTGTTCCTGAATCGGTAATCAGGTCAATATAAACATGTTCGGCTTTAAGTTGAAAAACATTGTAATGCGCTTCTTTGAGCCATTGTTCGCGTTCTATGCGGGCGCTTTTCCGTATAGGTTCAATCATTTTTATTTTCCACGATTCTGCAAATGGTAAATCCATAAGTTTTATATTTAAATTATTATTATATTTTGTATTATTATTTTTACTGTTTATTAAAATAGATGCATTGAAATGTTAACTGTAAAACATTAAAATCGTCCCGTCGTTTCTGGTTTAAATAACGGTAACAATCCGAAAGTAATATTTTGTTAAAATTTGTAAACACGGCGCAAATGTAATAAAAAATACTTAAACAAAACACAGTAATTTGTTTTTTATTCTAATTTTCAAAACAAAAAAACAAATAATGATCAAAAAAGACAAATATTATGTGATGAAAAATAAATAAAATGTAACAAACCCCATTTTGACCGATTGATGAGATAATCAGGTTATTGTATGTTGTTTTTGTTGGAAGTGTGGTTGTTTTGTTATCAGGTGGAAATCAGGTTTAACAGAATTATTTTTTTATGCAAACATAGGATGACGCGCTGTGTGGCTATGAGAACCATAGCCACGCTGTGGCGGTATTTGCATAACTAAAGGTGTGGATTAGTTGGCGACATTCAAAGCTGGACAGGCAAAGGGTAGATTTGAATATATTTGCAAAACTGCCGATAATCATGATATTAGCGTCAGTTATATTTATGTTGACAGAGATATTAACGTTAGCGAATCAAGCGAAAAACAGGAAGATAATTGAACTGTTATTAATATTTTTGATAATGTTATTGCTGTAAAAATCAAATCAGGTAATATTCTAATACATCACAGCCCGCTTGAATTTGCGGGCTGTGAAATAATTTAGAAGCATTTATTTTTAATTTTCTTACTCTTATATTATTAGATTTTAGATATTTATATAAATATCCTTTGTTGATTTGTGACTCCGACAGGACTCTAACCTGTAACCTTCTGATCCGTAGTCAGATGCTCTATACAATTGAGCCACGGAGCCTTAATTGCTTTATGCTTCTTTTGATGTATTTGCAGAAGAAAAACGTTTTTCTTTTAATCTGGCTTTTTTGCCTGTAAGACTACGCAAATAGTAAATTCTTGCTCTGCGTACTTTAGCATATTTATTCACTTCTATATTTTCAATAAATGGAGAATTTGCAGGAAAAATACGTTCAATGCCTACGCCATCCGAAATTTTACGAATTGTAAATGTCTTTGCGCTTCCTTTTTTTACCTGTATCACAACTCCGCGAAAATTCTGAAGCCTTTCCTTGCTACCTTCTTTAATTTTATAGGTAACAGTAATCGTGTCGCCTGCTTTGAATGCAGGAAATTCTTTTTGTTGTTCGTTTGCAAATGCCTGTTCGGCAACTTTTATTAAGTCCATTTTCTTTGTATTTTTATGTTTATTATATGCAACATTATCGAACTGAAATAAGAGGTTGCGCTAATTTTGGGCTGCAAAGGTAATAATTTTTTGTCAAACACAAATTTATTTTAAAAATTTATTTTTTTGTCAGTTCGCTAATTCTTTTGAAAAATCCGTCAACGCATGTAAGTAAATCTTGATTAATGCTTTTATAATTAACTTTTACAAGTTTTTTGTCATATTTGCCATCCGGCTTATTTGCTCGTTCAAACATTTTATTGCGAAACTCAACAGCATCGTTAATGATTTCTATTGCTTCTTTTTTTTTATCAGGATATAAATAAACAAAAGTATAGCAATCGCCTAAAACTTCGCTTATTAAATAATCAATATCTTTTTTAAGAGTACGTAATTTTGCCATAATTATTTTATAAAATTTGTTATTTAGGTTGCAAAGTTAGTAAAATAATTTGATGGACTGCAAAAATGATTAATAAATTTAATCTGCAAAAATACATTTTTACACATTTTTGAAACAAATTAATCATTTACAGGAATATTTTGTCGAAAATTTTTTGCACCTTTATAAAATATTTTTCATATTCGTTTGTCTGTATTAATAGAGAATGAATGTAATTAAATAACAGTAAAAAAAGTATTATATGAAGAAACATATTTTATGGCACGTATTATTGGCTTTATTGGTTATCAGCGTTTTTAGTGTTACGGTAATGCTACTGTGGAATTGGCTGATGCCTTCGATTTTCAATATGAAATCTTTAAATTTTTGGCAGGCTTTGGGTTTGCTTACTCTTTTCCGTATTCTGTTTGGCGGCATGTCAGGCAAATACTGGGAAAAACGCAGCCATCGGCATCATTGCCATTCGTTTTGTGATAAATTTAGGAGAATGTCGGATGAAGACCGTAAAGATTTTATAAAACGTAAATTTTTGAAACATGGCTTCGACCATGATTTTTTTCAACAGAACGAATCGGAAAAATACGACTGAAGTGGCTGTATCAAAACATGATAAACTTGAAAAATTAATATCGGAATATCAGCAGCAACTTAAATTTTTCATCAGAAAAAGAGTTTCGGACAAAAATGATGCCGAAGATATTTTACAGGATGTTTTTTATCAACTGATAAAAACGGTGAATAATGCCATTGACCCTATCGAACATGCGGCGGCATGGCTATACCGCGTAACACGAAATACTATTATCAATCACGGCAGGAAAAAACGAGATGAAGCTATGCCTGTAATGCAAAGCAGAGATGGGGATGATGAAGCGATGCAAGACATTTCTGAGATAATTTTCGATTGTGAATTTTCGTCTTCGCCCGAAATAGAATATTTGCGTTCGCTGGTGTGGGATGAGTTGGAAAATGCGCTGTCTGAACTGCCGCCACAGCAACGTGAAATCTTCGAACTTACCGAACTAGAAGGTATCTCGATGAAAGAAATATCAAACGCAACAGGAATTTCCATAAACACACTGCTTTCGCGAAAACACTATGCCGTACTGCATTTGCGCACTCGCATGCGCGAACTGTATAACGATATTATCAGCAGTTGATAGCAACTGTGCAATTTTGCAAACGGTTTATGTTTTATCTGCTTAAAATTTATTTCAGTTTTTTCTCTACGGTTTCTAATATTTCATTTTCCAGCAGGCGTGCATTGTCGGCTATTTTTTGGGCTTTTGCAAGCGTTTCGTCCACAAAAACTTTATCTTCCAGTCCCAACGCATTTATTTTCACATTCAAAAATGCGCCCAATACTCCCGACCTTGCCGCTAATGCTCCAACGCCGGCATCGCTTATCGAATTGGGATTTCCCGATTCTGCCATTGCTTTTATCACCTGCATCGAATCGTAGCAAAGTTGCATCACTCTCAATGGCACTTCAATAGCATAACGCGTCGCTTCCTGTATTTTTTGTTTGCGTATTTGTTTTTCGGCATCTGTTTTTTTCGGCAATGCAAAAGCTTCCATTATTTTGTTGAAAGCATCTGTGTCTTCATCTACTTTTTTCAGCAGTGCATCCATAGATATTTTGCCGCGTTCAGCCCAATCTGAAAATTCTTCCCAGCGGTCGTCCCAGCCTGCTTTATGTGCAGACAGATTGGCAACCATTGTGCCAAGCGCTGCGCCAAGTACTCCCATATATGCAGAAATTGAGCCTCCGCCCGGAGCTGGCGATTCAGATGCCGTTTCGTTTGAAAATTCAGTAAGATTAAAATCTGTCAGCAGTTTTTTATTATCCTTTTCTGCAAGAATATATTCTATGATTTTTTCCTTTCCGTCAAAGGGATATAACTCATCCAAGCCTAATGACTTTACCGCAATTTTTATTATTTCATCATCCGAAATGCCTGTCGAACGTTTTTGTTTTTTTAAAAAATATTTTCCTGCATCAAGCATGGCTTTAAGCGGAACAACTCCTACAAGTTCTGAACCTGTAACTCTCAAACCTCGCGCTGTCGCACATTCGCAGGCTTTGTCGAAAGCGATATGCATTGGCGTTACATCAATATCGGTGAGATTCATTGATATTTGAGCAATGCCGTATTCCTCAATAAACCATCCAATTGCTTTTACTGATTTTAGTATTCCGGGTATCCATATTTCGTTGCCGTTTTCGTCAACAATTTTTTTGCTTACAGGCGATGATGTTTCTCTTTTGGGGCGTCCTTTTTCGCGTAAATCGAAAGCTACGGCATTTGCTCTTCTAACTGATGTTGTATTAAGATTAACATTATAAGCAATTAAAAAATTACGCGCTCCAACAGCAATAGCTCCCGTTTCGGGCATAAATTCGGCGCGTCCGAAATCGGGTTTCCATTCGGGATTCGATAATTTTGCTTTTAATCCTTCATATTCTCCCGCTCTGCAATCGGCAAGATTTTTTCGTTGCGGAGTAAAGGCTGCCATTTCATAGCAATAGACAGGAATATGAAGTTCATCTCCAATACGTTTTGCAAGTTTCCGAGCGTATTCTACAGTTTCGTCCATAGTAATATTGGCGATTGGAACAAGTGGCAGTACATCTGTTGCTCCGAAACGCGGATGTTCGCCGTGATGTTTCTTCATGTCTATTAATTCGCTTGCTTTTTTTACCGCGCGAAATGCGGCTTCGCAAACATTTGCTGGCGCGCCTACAAATGTAACAACTGTGCGGTTTGTGGCTTTACCTGCATCCACGTTTATCAGCGTTACTCCGTCAACACACTCGATGCTGTCGGTGATTTGCTTGATAATATTCATATTGTGTCCTTCGCTGAAATTGGGAACACATTCAATCAGTTGAGATTTTTCGGTTTTAGCATCCGAAATTTGTGTTGATGTTGTATTCATGTAAGTAGATATTCAATCAATTTATTATTTTGCTGCTACAGTTTCAATTTCTACAAGCGCTCCAAGTGGCAGTTTGGCAACTTCAAAGGCTACTCGCGCAGGCTGGTTGTATGTATAAAATTCGGCATAAACTTCGTTCATTGCGGCGAAATCATTCATATTATCCAGCAAAACGGTAGATTTTACTACGTTATCAACAGAATATCCGGCGGCGGAAAGTATTGCTTCAATATTTTTCAGGCATTGCGCTGTTTGTTCTTTAATGCCGCCTTCAACAAAACAGGATGTTTCGGGATTAATTGGCAGTTGTCCTGAAATATAAAGCGTTCCGTTTACTTCTATTGCCTGACTGTACGGACCGACAGCCTTTGGCGCTTTTGTTGTTGAAATTATTTTTTTCATAATCTTTTTATTTTATTTTATCTTGAATTATAATTATTTATGTATAAATTTTAAAATCAATAATTGTCGTAGAAACTTGAATGTTTTTCATATTTTAATGCATCGCTAAGCATACCTGATTTTGCGCGAATGGTAAATCCCCAGTATTTGCGCATTCCAAAAGGCGACCACGAGAACGAAAATTCAAAACAGTGCAGGTCGCGAAACAGATTTAATGATGTTGCTGTCAATTGTTTTGCAATCAAATCATATCCTGATGAAAACGATATTTTCCAATTTTTGGTAAGGCTTAAATCTCCGTTAAAATTGAGTGCGGGACGGTGTGTTTTCACAGTTTTCAGGATTTTTGTTGTCGAATTGTAATTATACGATTTGTTGAATGAATAATCAAAGCGAAAACTTAACGACCACGGAACGTCAAAATCTACGTAATATGGAGTATAATTATAATCGTCTTCATCGTGATTGTGAGTATTCTGCAAATTGCTTTGACTGTTTGGAGCCGAACCTGTTGGTTGCTGCCCTCCGCTTGTTTTGTTGTTGCCGCTTCCTCCGCTGATATGATAATCGGTTGAAAAAGAGAAAGATGTCAAGTCGCCCAGCCCGAAATGATCTTTCCAGTAAAATTTGTTTATCCGCTGTCCGCGTTCGTTAATATCATACGGAATTAATTGGAATCCAAAACTGAAACCCAAGCCATCGATAATTGTGGAACGTCCGTTAAATGTAATATTGGACAGGTTCATCGAGTCGGCAAGTAAATTATAGTTTGTAGAAACGGAGAGCGATTCCAGTATTTTAATTTTTTTCTCAGCGTTTTCTGTGGTATCGTTTTTGGTTTTTACTTTAATTTCCAAAGTATTTCCGAGCGAAAAACTAATACTTCCATTTGCTTTACTGCTCGATGGCGAGCCTGTATTTGCCGGAGCATCATAAATATTATAATATTCTGTTTTTCCGCTTGCATCTGTCTGTACTTTTCGCCATCCGTTTGCAGCTATCATTTGGTTTGGAGTGTAATTCAACGAAATATTAGGCGTCATAACATGTCGAATTGCTTTTATTTTGGAATTTGGACTGAATTTGTCGAACAATCCGAAAACTCTTGTATTAAACGAAATTCCGCCCGAATAGGTATGCGACATTCCAAAATCTCCAAATGACGAAGTTGTATCGGCAATTACCGAATTTGTTGAAGAATCCCATTTGCGTTTTATACTTTGGAAATACCATGCCTGTCCGTATCTGATGTTTGGGCTTGCGTTAATATATTTTGCCAGAGTGAACGATGGTAGAGATATTGAAAAATTATGATTCATTCCATGTCTCATTGCATCCCAAAATGCTTCTTTAAACAATTCGTCTTCTTTTACGTTTGAAACATTGTTTGAAAAATTTGTGTTGTATCCGAAACTTACGTTTTCGTAAAATTTCTTTTTGCCTGTACTGCTTTTGCGCCTGAAAGGATAGACAGTTGTCATTGCAAAAGTGAAATTAGGGAAACCTATGGAATATGTGCTGTCGCGCATGTTTTGGCTGTGATTGAAGCTTGCAGTCATGCTGAACGGCGTGCCTTCCCAGTTTTTTGAAAATGAAATACTCGAACTTGCCGTATTTTGAAGATAGTCGTTATTTGTTGTCTGCTCGTTGTATCTTTTGTGTGATGATGAAGAAAAATTCACGTTTGCCTGAAAGGTTGTTGTAGGATTTGTTTGCGCAGCTTTTTGATGACTCCACGCCACCGAATAACTTTTCGACACATTATAATCGGGAGAACCTTTATCTCCAATTTTTATGGTTGATGACTGAAAATTCAGAGATCCAGAATATTTATAGCGTTTCATATATCTGGATGCAATCTGATAACCCCACGAACCTTTTGAATACCAATCGCCTGTGATTGTTGCATCGATATGGTCTTTAAACAGGATAAAATAATAGCCGAACTTTTGCAAATAAAATCCGCGTTCGGCTTCTTCGCCGTAACTTGGAATTATAACGCCCGACGACGCATCCGTCATTAAAGGGAAAAATCCGAAAGGCAAAAACAGCGGCAACGGCACATCTTCTACAACCAGATAAGAAAAATCGAATATCATTTGTCCGTTTTTACCTCCTTTGCCATCGCTGTCCGGTTTTTTGGATGGAATCATTTTCGATTTTCTCATTTTTACATAAAAGTGAGGATGTTCTGCATCGCAGGTTGTAACTTTTCCGCCTCTTGAATAAACAGTATTGTCGGGCATTTTTTTTATTGTATCGCCATGCATGTAAGCTTCGCCGTGCTGGGTGATTACTCCGATTATTTTTGCGATTTTTGTTTCAAAATTATAATAAACTTCTTTGATTTTGTACTCATCATTGCCATCCTGAAAAACGGGATTTCCAACAACATTGCCGGATGTATCTACAAGTCCTTTGGCATAAATAATTTTTGTATCCGAATCAAATTCTATATAATCGGCTTTTATTTTCTTGTCCTGATATGTAACCTCGGCATTTCTGTAAAGATATGATTTTCCGTTGGCAATATCATAAACAATAGCGCTGTCGGCAGTTTTAAGCACAGGATCTTCTATGAGCATTTTTGCGCCATCATTTTCAATTACAATCGAATCGGCATATATGGCAACAGAATCAATACTCACAGAAGAGGTATCCTGTATTGTTATTGTATCCGAAACAGTTTGCGGCATGGAAGCCAAATCATACAAACATCCCGACAACAGTATAAATGTTAATGATATATAACGTATTATTTTTGTCATTAAAAGTTATTATATTTGCACTATGTTTTGTGGCATTTTCACAAAAAGCGTACAAAACTAATGATTTTAAATAAATAATTATAATATGAAAAATAAGTTTTTGACATCTTTTGAAAAGAACATACTGTATTTTGCATGTTTTTTTGCATTTTTTTGTATTGTTACAGTTCCTGCCGAAGCCCAAAAATATAGTAATCCTCAGCAAATCAAAAAAATTGTAATAGATGCGGGGCATGGGGGCAAAGATCCTGGCGCCGTTGGAAAAAAAAGTAAAGAAAAAGATATAACACTTGCCGTTGCTTTAAAATTGGGCGACCTTATCAGTAAAAATTTTCCTGATGTCGAAGTTATTTATACAAGGAAAACCGATGTTTTTGTTGAAGTGGGCGAACGCGGAAATATTGCCAATCGCAATCATGCCGACCTGTTTGTTTCAATTCATGTAGATTCTTTCAAACCAAGTGCGCGAGGAGCCTCAACATGGATAATGGGTTTGAATAAATCGAAAGCAAATCTTGAAGTTGCGCTTCGCGAAAATGCCGTAATTGCATTGGAAGATGACCCAACAAAATATAAAGACTTTTCGCTTGAATCAAGTATTATAAGTTCGATAATACAAGATGCGCAAATGAAGGAAAGTTACAAATTTGCCGAAATGGTTCAAAACGAAATGATTTCAAACGGACCAATAACAGGCGATCGCGGCGTACGCCAAGACGGTTTTTTGGTTTTGTGGAAAGCGGCAATGCCGAGAATATTGATAGAATTAGGTTTTATATCAAATCTTGCAGAAGAACAGATTTTGATAAAAGATGAAAATCAGGCAAAAATAGCGCAAAATATTTTTTCGGCTTTCAGCAAGTATAAAAAACAGTACGAAGAAAACAACGCACTGGAAACTTTTCAAACCTCAGACAGTACAAAATTGCCGAAAGCAGAAGAAAAAACCGGCAGCGCCAAAGATGAACAAGAAAACAGAGAAGATAAAACAAATCAAAAAAATAACGAATTGTTAATCGAAAAACCTGCATTGCAAAAAATATACGCCGTACAAATAATGGCAATAAACAAAATAATTCCGACATCCTCCAAAGATTTCAAAGGTCATAAAAATATAAAATATATGAAAGTAGGAAATTATTACAAATACATAACCGGCAATTTTACCAATTTGAACGAAGCAAAACAATTGTGCAAATCGCTGCAAAAAGATTTCAAAGGAGCGTTTGTTGTTGAAGTTGGCGGCAATAATTTAACGCCGGTAAGGTGATTTTTGAACAATGAAATACAAATTTGGTTTAGTTTGTTATTCTGTCTAAATGTTATTGATAACTGTACAATTCAAAAAAACACATTAATTTCGCTGAATACAAAACTTGCAGACCGCTGATATTGTGAGGCCTGCAAGTTTATCATTACAGCACAAAGCCTAAGCTTGTGGGATTACGGAAACATACGATTTATTATTGCGTTTGCGGCGAAAAGTAACCTTTCCATCAATCAAAGCATAAAGAGTGTGATCTTTGCCTATGCCTACATTTTCACCTGGATTGTGAACGGTGCCGCGCTGACGTACCAAAATGTTTCCCGCTATGGCAAGTTGCCCGCCGAATAATTTTACGCCCAATCGTTTACTGTGCGATTCGCGTCCGTTTTTTGAACTGCCTACACCTTTTTTATGTGCCATGTTTATAAATTTTTATTGTTTCTAAATCAAAGTATAATTACATTTTAAACGGCTTCTGCATTATTTTCAAGCTCGCCTGTCAATGTTTTTTCTTCGCTTTTACTTTCTTTCATACTGCTTATCTCTTCAATCTGAATTTGCGTAAACAGTTGGCGATGTCCGTTTTTGACAGCATAGCCTTTTCTTCTTTTTTTCTTAAAAACAATCACTTTATCGCCTTTAAGATGTTTAAGAATTTTAGCGCTAATTGAGGCATCTTCTATAGCAGGTGTGCCTATATTTACCTGTCCGTCATTATCAATCAGCAGAATTTTATCAAAACTTACGGAGTCGCCTTCTACGCCTTCCAGACGGTGAACAAACAGTTTTTGATCTTTTTCAACCTTAAATTGTTGACCTGCTATTTCTACTATTGCGTACATTAATTTTTATTTTATAATATTGAATATCTTTATTTTAATCTTTACATTAACATTTTTCGGACTGCAAAGATAACAAAATTATTTTATTGGCAAACATATTATAACAATATTTTTATTAAAAACATGTTTTCGATGCCAGGCAAGTACATGTTTGAAGATGTTCAATATGCCTTTATTAAGTATCGATGTCTTTGCAAAATGATTTCTGTTATAATTGTATCTATCATACTTGCTCTTTTATGTGTTTTAAAAATGTATTCTGCAAATTCGTTGTTCTGCATAAATGTAAATAAATCCCATTTGTTGTTTCTTTGTATTAAAAATGATGTAAAAATACATGAAGTATCACACAAAATTATAAAAATCTAATTATATAGCATATTATCAACTATAGTGCCATTCAAATAAACACTTGTCCAAAATTATTGAATTGTTACAGTGTTTCTGATAATACAAAAAAATATATACCTTTGTCGTCTCATATTGTAAATAGTATATCATTAAAAAACAATGAATTTGGACGAAAAATTTTTTTACATACCGGATGCAACCGATAATATTTCATTTTTAACAGAACATCTTTTCAAACAGCAAACAACGTTGTGGCAACTTGCCGCTGCAAACTACAAAGGTCTGGGAAAAACGCTTGTTCGCCAGTTGAATATTGATGGAATACATTTCATCATTCAATTCAATCCTGAACGTATGCGCTCGTCGTCAGCTAAAATAGATGCAAAGTCAATAAGCGAACGCAAATGTTTTCTTTGTCCGCAAAATCTTCCTTATGAGCAGCAAGGTATTCCGGTATGCGGCAATTTTTTGATTTTGGTAAATCCTTTTCCGATTTTTCCGAAACATTTGACCATTTCAAATATGCGACACATATCCCAGTCGATTGCTGAAAATATAGAAACGATGCTTGACTTATCTACATTATTACCTGATTATATAGTTTTTTATAACGGTCCGAAATGCGGAGCTTCAGCGCCCGATCACTTGCATTTTCAAGCTGGCAACAAAGGATTTTTGCCTGTTGAAAACGAATTTGCAGAAATGAACAATCGCTTGCAAATTATGAAATATAAAAGCGTAGAAATAAGTTTTGCAGTTGATTATTTGCGCAAAATGATAACTTTGCAATCGGACAACAAAAACGATTTGCTTGATATATTTGAAAAATTGTATGAAATGCTTTCAACATTGCAGCCGCACGAAGCTGAACCGATGCTGAATATAATTTGTTATGCCGATAAAAATTCGTGGACAGTGCATATTTTTCCGCGAATTAAGCACCGACCTGCGCAATTTTTTGAGCAGGGGGAAAATCAACTTTTGATAAGCCCTGCGTCAGTTGACTTCGGCGGAGTGTTTATAACTCCGAGAATCGAAGATTTTGAAAAAATAACGGAAAATGATATTATTAATATTTTTAATCAAATTACAATAGGTAAAACCGAGTTTGAAAATATCATTTACAAAACTCACAAACTCAAAGAGCATTAAACCAGCATATCGCTATTTAATAACTATTCAAGTTGTTTGTTAACAGCAAACATCAAATGAAAATTACTGAATAAAAATACAAGATACTGTACACGTAAAAGAAAAATTCGGTAAAATTAAAACAATATTTTTCCTTTAATGCGCTTCTATCCAGTTGCTACCGTAATTAGCATCGGCAATCAAAGGCACTTTGATACTTGCCGCATTTTGCATTTCTGTTGAAATAATATTCAAAACCTTTTCAAGTTCCTTTTTTTTAACATCAAACACCAGTTCGTCATGCACTTGCAAAATCATTTTTGCCGATAAATTTTCTTTTTTCAATTTGTCTGCAATTTTAATCATCGCAATTTTTATAATATCTGCGGCAGACCCCTGTATTGGCGTATTTATTGCATTTCGTTCGGCAAGTCCTCGCACAATGGCATTCCCCGACGAAATATTGGGTAGGTGACGCTTTCGTCCAAAAATTGTTTCGGCAAAGCCTTTTTCTCGCGCTTCTGCAATTGATTTGTTCATGTATGTTTTCACATCAGGATATAATTGAAAATATCCGTTGATCAGTTCATTAGCTTCTTTATTTGAAATATTCAGGCGTTGCGCCAAACCGAAAGCCGATATTCCGTAAATGATGCCAAAATTTGCTGTTTTGGCTTTTGTACGCTGTTCTCTCGTAACTTCGTTATTGCTTACGTGATAAATCTTTGCGGCTGTAGAAGTGTGAATATCTTCGCCCGAAATGAACGCATTTATAAGATTTTTATCTTCGCTTACGTGAGCCATCAGCCTTAATTCGATTTGGGAATAATCGGCGGAAACAAGAACATGATTTTCGTCAGATGCAACGAATGTTTTGCGTATTTCGCGTCCATCTTCGTCTCTAACGGGAATATTTTGCAAATTAGGATTTGATGAGCTTAGCCGTCCTGTTGCCGTTACCGCCTGATTGAAAGATGTATGAATGCGTCCCGTTTTTTTGTTTATCAATTCTGGCAAAGCCTCTACATAGGTTGATAATAATTTTTTTATTGAACGGTATTCCAGAATTTTATTAATAACAGGATGTTTTCCGCGCATCGCCATTAATGTTTCTTCGTCGGTTGAATATTGTTTGGTTTTGGTGCGTTTGGCTTTGTCGTTAAGTTGCATTTTTTCAAAAAGTACAATTCCCAACTGTTTTGGAGATGATATGTTCAAAGTGGGTTCGCCTGTTATTGTTTTAATTTCTCCGTCAAGTTCATCAAGTTGCAATTTAAGCGTTTGACCGAAAGCGTTTAATTTTTCGCTGTCAATACGTACTCCGGCATATTCCATGTCGGCAAGAACGGTAATCAGCGGGGCTTCTATTTCGCAGTATAATTTATAAAGGTTGTTTTTTTTCAATTCTTCTTCAAGTATATATTTTAATTGAATGGTAACATCAACATCTTCAATTGCATATTCGGCAACATCATTAAGCGGAGCTTGCGAAATTTTTTTCTGATATTTTCCTTTTTCTCCAATCAGCGTTTCGATTTTTATTGGAGAATACGATAAATATTTTTCACTTAAAAGATTCATATTGTGCCGCAATTCCGGATTCAGCAAATAATCGGCAAGCATTGTATCAAACAGAAATCCGCATACGTTTATTCCGTAATTTTTAAGAAAAAGACAGTCAAATTTTAAGTTCTGTCCTATTTTTGTTATTTTGCTGTTTTCCAGTATGGGTCGAAATTTTTCGATAAAGTTTTTGCTGCCTTCGTGATTTTCGCATAAAGGAATATAATAACCTTCGTGAGGTTTTACGGCAAATGAAATTCCTACAAGTTTATCCGAAAAATAATCAAAGCCTTCAGTTTCGGTATCAAAACAGATTTCATTTTGTTGCAGCAGCAAGTTCACTAATGAGTCAATTTCGTCATTGGTTTTCACTGTTTTATAATTGTGGGCAATATCGTTTATTGTTGCGAATCGGCTTGTATTTTCAACATTTTGCGGCGATTCTTCTATCAGTGAATTTCCGAACAGGTCGGTTTGTATGATTTTGGGTATTTCTTTATTTTGTATTTCGCGCAGAAGTGATGTAAATTCATATTTTTGCAGTATTTCCACAAGTTTTTCATTGTCTGCATTCTGTTTTTGCAGGTTGTTTTCGTTAAACTCAACAGGAACATTTGTATCAATAGTAACAAGTTTTTGAGACAGCAAAAGTTTTTCGCGATTTTCATTTATTATTTTTTGCTGTTTTTCTGATAATTTGTCCGTATTTTCAAGCAAATGCGTAATGTTTCCGAACTCCTGCACAAGTTTTGCCGCGCCTTTTTCTCCAATTCCCGGCAATCCCGGCACATTGTCTGATGCATCTCCCCAAATAGCAAGAATGTCAATAATTTGTTTAGGTTCGTTTATGCCAAAATTGGCGCAAACTTCGTTTATTCCCCATATT
This sequence comes from Prevotellaceae bacterium, assembly GCA_031276235.1. Lineage (GTDB taxonomy): Bacteria > Bacteroidota > Bacteroidia > Bacteroidales > UBA932 > JAIRKV01. The sequence continues at coordinate 51,636 of JAISNL010000170.1, forward strand.
TCAACATCGTTGCCCGAATGTTTCGGCTTGTACATGAATATCGATTCGCTTACAATCTGAGCGTAATCCTTGTCAGGAGTAACCATATAAACATGAAAATTATTACGTTCAGCGCTTTTAGCCAAAGTGCCTATAATATCGTCGGCTTCGTAGCCATCTATTTCAAATGTGGCGATTCGCATGGCATCAAGGATTTCTTTGATTACAGGAATCGAAGTTTTTATAACCTCCGGCGATTTTAATCGGTTTGCCTTGTATTCCGGATATATTTCATGTCTGAAAGTTTTACCTTTGTATGGATCGAAAGCAACTGCAATGTGCGTAGGTTTTTCTTTTTTTAGAATTTCAAACAGCGATTTTGTAAATCCGAAAATTGCCGATGTATCCACGCCCGATGAAGTTGTTATCGGACGTTTTAAGAAAGCATAATAAGCCCTGTATATAAGAGCATAGGCATCTATGAGAAAAAGTTTTTTCATATTGTATTTCTTTTAATTATCCGCTGCAAACCATTCTGCGCAGGTTGTTGCCGTTTCGCTCAACTGCAAGTGATGCAGCGAAACATTTGCGGGCAATACCTGTTTTAATATCTTTACAAAATGTATTATTAAATTTTCGCATGTTGGCTGGTAAGCAACAATTTCAACATTGTGATATTCCCGCTTCAAATTATCTGCAAGTTTTGCCTTATTGCTTAATACAAGCGAATGGTCAAAACGTTCGATAATATTATCGGTTACTGTTTTTTTCAGGTCTCCGAAATCAATCACCATACCCAGTTTGGGATTATTTGCGTCATCGACAGGCTTGCCCGAAACCGTAATTTTAAGCACATACGAATGTCCGTGAATGTATTTGCATTTTCCATCGTAATCGGTCAGAGCATGAGCCATTTCAAATCTAAATTCTTTTGTTACCCGTATTATTGGCATCTTTTTATAATTATTAAATTCGTAAAGTTACGAATTTTATGGGGAATGAAATGTTTTATTCTTCTATTGCTCCTGCTACTGCATTTGCCACAAGCGCACGCAAACGGACTACGCTGCCTTTGTCTTCGGGATGAACTCTGTTTGTCAATAAAATCACTGCCGTATTAGTGTCGGGGTCGATGATTAGCGAAGTTCCCGTGTAGCCGGTATGTCCAAAGGTGTTTGCGCCGAATATATCGCCGTTGTTGGATGCGTACGGAGAATAAATATCCCAGCCGGGAGTTCGTCCGAATTGTTTCACCGATGCGGGAACAGTGCGCATCAGTTTTACGGTGAGCGGGCTTAAAATGCGTTTGCCGTTTAATACGGATTTTCCATTGTTCAGAAGTGCGGCGGCAAGAATTGCTATGTCGTCAGCATTTGAAAAAACGCCTGCGTTGCCTGAAATCCCATCGTTCATTATTCGCGCCAGCGGGTCGTGAACTTTGCCTGAAAGCACGCTTCCGTCTGCCTGTTTTTCGGTTGGAGCGCAAAGTGCAAGCGTTTCGCCTTCGGGATTATAATCGGTATGTTTCATATCCAGCACATCAAATATATTTTCTTTGGCAAAGGAGCGTAAATCCTGTCCCGATACTTTTTCTATTATTCGCTGAAGGGTGATAAAGTTGAGGCAACTGTACTGAAAATCTGTTTTCGGGGCAAAGTCGCGTTTACAGGTTGCTATGTGTTCAATCAGTCCATCTCTGTTGGGCGCGCCGTATTTTGCTTTTGCGCTGTCAACGTCTGCATAGGGGGGCAAACCCGAAGTGTGGGTAAGAATATCTATAATTTTTATATCTGTTTGCCGTCCTTTTTCGTTTTCCCAGCCCTTATATCCGGGAATATAGTTGCGTACATTGTCGTTCATGCGTATTTTTCCCTGTTCAAGGAGAATCATTGCGCATATTGCCGTTGACATTGATTTGCTTACCGATGCCATGTCGAATACTGTATTTTCCGTCATCGGTATGGCGGCGGGATAAACCTGTTTGTTGCCGTAAGCCTTTATGTAAGCCATTTTGCCGTGGCGCACAATGGCGAGTACTGCGCCCGGTATTTCATTCCTTGCAATGGATTCGAGAATGATTTTGTCTGCATTTTTCAGTTTTTCAACATTCATGCCTGCCGCGCGTGGAGTTACGCGCTGCAACTGAGCCGTTGCCTGCATTGCAAACAGGCACAGTGCTACTGTTATTAAAAAGTTTTTCATCATTTTATTGATTTTATTAAATGTTTATTCATTCGTTTTGGTTTCTACCGCATCGCGCCCTGCCTGCAAGGCTTTGATATTTATATCTGCAATGTTGCCGCCTTTGGCTGAAAATAAATTGCGAACGGCATTTGCCAGACTTTCAAACCTGATATGTATAAAATGAGATGCCGCTCCAAGCATCACCATATTCGACGAGCGCGGAGAGCCTGCGTTTTTTGCTATTGCATCTGCATCGATAATGATATTATTGGGATTTTTGTTGATTTCGGCAACAACCATTTCCATATCAGGATAATTTGGAATATTGACAAATGGAACGCTGTTTGTAATTATCCGTCCATTTTTGGCAAGATACGGAATGTATCTCAGCGATTCCACTGGTTCTATTGATAAAATTATATCCGCCTGCCCCAAAGGTATTAAATCCGAACATATTTCCTTGTCGGATATTCTTAAATTCGACTGCACATCTCCGCCGCGCTGGCTCATTCCGTGCACTTCTGCCTGTTTTATAAACAGGTTGCTTTCCACTGCGGCAAGTCCTATTGCTGCCGCTATTGACAGAATGCCCTGTCCGCCTACTCCTGCTAAAATTATATCTGTTTTCATTCTTTTATTGTGTGTTATTATTCAGTTGACAGTTGACAGTTATTTGTTTACTGTTTACTTTTCTGGATTGCTTCGCTGACGCTCGCAATGACGCGCTGCCGCTGTGTTTGTTCGTCATTGCGAATCCGCAGGGTGAAGCAATCCAGAAACTTTCAACTTTTACCTTTTCACTTTTACCTCTTCACTCCTCTGGATTGCTTCGCTGACGTTCGCAATGACGCGCTGCCGCTGTGTTTGTTCGTCATTGCGAACCCGCAGGGTGAAGCAATCCAGAGTTATTATTATGTTTTTCATTTCATTATTAATTATCATTCTCAATCGTCAACTGTCAACTGCTTATTATCAATACTTTTAATGTCCATCGCTCCGATATAGGCAACCTATATGCCCCGATATAGGCAATCTATATGCCCCGATATAGGTAACCTATATGCCCCGATATAGGCAACCTATATGCCCCGATATAGGTAACCTGTATGCTCCGATATAGGCAACCTGTATGCTCCGACTGTATTGCAATCATATCCTGTTTATACATTCAGTACATAATCAAAAAGGAATGTACGCGGCTCAATGAGGTTGTGCATTCCTTGCGAATACTGCGTAGTGATGCTCAATTTGTAGTCGCCGGCGGTTACTACGCGACCAAAACGGTCGTCTTTTCTGTCGGTAAGGGTCAAATCGTACAGTTCGACCATTACGCTTGTTTTTTCGTTATTTGTCATAATTTGTTTGTATTATTTAGTTATTAAAATCAGTTG